>NZ_JBHTSA010000018.1:0-7862 GCF_042795405.1 Streptomyces sp. NPDC056480
ACCGGTGGTCGCGCCCTCTTCGCCGTGGTGGCCCGGCGGCGGCCAGGCGGCCCGGCCGCGGCCGGGCCCTGGGGGCGGCCCGGCCACCGGTTCACCGGATTCGTACAACCATCCGCCCGCTCAGGAGTCGTACAGGGCGAGTGCGCCGTATGCGCGTTCGTTTCGTTTCCAGGGGGACTCCACATGACTCACCGCATATCCCTGCGTGCCCGCGTGCTGCCCGCCGTGATCGCCGCCGGAATGCTCGTACCCGTCGTCGCGGGCGCGGCGCCCGCGGCCGCCGCCGCGCCGCAGGTCAGCTGCACCTCCGGCAAGGCCGGACTCGCCGCCAAGCTGCAGAGGGACATCACCGCCGCCCTCGCCACGCGCAGCGGTACCGTCGCCGTCGGTCTGCACGACCGCGCCACGAACACCACCTGCACCCTGCGTGCGACGACCGCGTACGACTCGGCCAGCGTCGTGAAGGTGACCGTCCTCGCCACGCTCCTCTGGGACGCCAGGAAGACCAACCGGTACCTGACCGCGCGCGAGTCCAGCCTGGCCACCGCCATGATCACCAAGTCGGACAACGCGGCCACCACCTCCCTGTGGAACCAGCTCGGCGTCACCAAGGTGAAGGGCTTCCTGACGGCCGCCGGCATGACGCGGACGGTGCCGGGGTCCGGCGGGTACTGGGGGCTCACCCGGATCAACGTCACCGACGAGCAGCGGCTGCTCTCGCTGATCACCGCCAGGAACAGCGTCCTGAGCGACAACTCCCGCGCCTACATCCTCAAGCTCATGGGTCAGGTCGTCACCTCGCAGCGGTGGGGAACCCCCGCCGGCGCGCCCTCCTCCGTGTCCAAGCAGGTCAAGAACGGCTGGCTGCAGCGCGCCACCCGCGGCTGGCGCGTCCACAGCATCGGCACGTTCAAGGGCGGCGGCCACGACTACACCATCTCCGTGCTCACCGACGGCAACAGCACGATGAACTACGGCGTGAACACCATCCAGGCCGTGTCCAAGGTGATCCACCGGGATCTGTTCCCGACCGCACCCACCGCGTCCCTCTACAAGCCGACCCTGACGCCCAGGGAGGCGTTCGTCGCGGTTCCCCAGAGCTGACGCCCGGGCTCCCCGTGTGACGGATCGGCCGGAAGGTGCTCGACACACGCAGGGGGCGCTGCTTGACTCGTGGGCTCAAACGGGGAGGGAGCGCAGCCATGCGCAGTGGAGCCAAGGTAGCGATCGTCGGGGGCGTGTTCGTCGTCGTGGCGGGCGGAGTCGGATACGGGGGCTACAACCTCTGGAACGGCGTCATGGGCGGTGAGACGTCACCGCGGTCCAATTCCGCAGAAGCGCCGAGAACGGGGCCCGTCACGGACGAGGAGGTCACCACGGCCGCGCGGGACTTCCTCGCCGCCTGGGCCGCCGGGGAGCCGGAGAAGGCCGGGCAGCTGACGAACGACCCGGTCGCGGCGGGGCCGGCGGTGGCGGCCTACCACGACGGGGCGCGCGTCACGAAGGCCGTGATCACACCGGGGACGCCGGTCGGGGCGACCGTGCCCTTCACGGTGAAGGCCACGATCACGTACGAGGACGTGTCGAAGCCCTGGTCGTACACCTCCCGGCTGACCGTCGTCCGGGGGCAGACCACCGGCCGGGCGCTGGTGAAGTGGACGCCGTCCGTGCTCCACCCGAAGCTCCTCACCGCCGACGCGACGCTGCGTACGGGCGTCGCGAAGACGGCCCCCGTGAAGGCGGTCGACCGGAACGGCAAGGAGCTGACGGCCGCGAAGTACCCCTCCCTGGGCCCCGTCCTGGACACCCTGCGCCAGCGGTACGGGGCGAAGGCGGGCGGAGAGAGCGGCATCGAGACCTGGATCGACTCGGGCAGCGCGTCCGTGCCCGACTCCAGCCTCCTCGTCCTGTCGAAGGGGAAGCCGGGCACGCTGAAGACCACGATCGACGTGGACGTCCAGGCGGCGGCGGAGAAGGCGGTGAAGGGGTACGGGAGCGCCTCGGTGGCCGCGATCGAGCCGTCGACGGGTGCGATCCGGGCGGTCGCCAACAGCCCGGCCACCGAGTTCAACGTCGCCTTCCAGGGAGCCCAGGCCCCCGGCTCGACGATGAAGATCGTCACGGCGGCGATGATGCTGCAGAACGGCCTGGCGACGCCCGACACCAAGGTCGAGTGTCCTTCCACCGTCCTGTCGCGGGGCACGACCTTCCAGAACCTGAAGAAGTTCAGCATCAGCGGCGGCACCCTCACCGAGGCCTTCCGCCGCTCCTGCAACACCGCCTTCATCAAGGCGATCAGCACCCTCAGCGACAAGGGCATCGCGGACACCGCCCTCGGCGACACCGCCCGCGACTCCTTCGGCATCGGTCAGGTCTGGCAGGTGGGCGTGACCGCGGCGGACGGCAGCGTGCCCGAGTCGGCCGGCAGCGAGACGCCCGCCTCGTACATCGGCCAGGGCAAGATCACGATGAGTGCCCTGAACGTCGCCTCGCTCTCCGCGACCGTGAAGAACGGCGGCTTCCTCCAGCCGTACCTGGTGGCGCGGGACCTGGACGACCGCGAGTTCGCCGCGGCCGAACCGCTCTCCCGCGAGGTCGCAAGGGGGCTGCGCACGATGATGACCGCGGCCGCGACGGCGCCGGACGGCACCGCGCTCCGCGCGATGTCCGGGCTCGCCTCCCCGAAGGGCGCCAAGACCGGCTCCGCCGAGGTCGACGAGCAGGCGACGTCCAACAGCTGGTTCACCGGCTACTCCGGCGACCTCGCGGCGGCCGCGGTCGTCCAGGAGGGCGGCCACGGCGGCGACTCGGCGGGCACGGTGGTGGCGAAGGTGCTGGCGGCCGGCTGACCCACCCCTCGGAACCCGGTCGCGTGGCCCGTACAACCAACGCTAGCGTGCGGGCCATGACCGCTGACGACAGCACAGCCCTCGCCCACCCCCAGTTCGCCGCCGCTCTCCGGGAGCTGGGACTCGACGTCGAGATCCGCCGCTTCCCCGACGAGACCCGCACCGCACGGCAGGCCGCCGAAGCCATCGGCTGCGAGGTGTCGGAGATCGTGAAGTCCCTGGTCTTCGCGGCCGACGGAGTCCCGGTCCTGGTCCTGATGGACGGCGCCTCGCGGGTGGACGTCGAGCGGGTACGGAGTGAACTGGGCGCCGGGGAGGTGACCCGGGTGGACGCGAGGGTCGTCCGGGAGACGACCGGGTACGCGATCGGGGGCGTCCCGCCGTTCGGGCACCGCACCCGGACCCGGGTCCTCGCCGACCGGGGCCTGCTCGACCACGCCCTGGTGTGGGCGGCGGCGGGCAACCCGCACACGGTGTTCGCCCTCGCCCCGAAGTCGCTGGTCTCGCACGCCGGCGCAACCCTGGTGGACGTCCGCGAGCCCTCGGCGTGACGCCGCTCGTCACGCTGGCCGTCCTGATCGCCGCCGTCACGCACGCGAGCTGGAACGCGCTGGCGCACCACATCAAGGACCAGCTGGTCTCGTTCACGCTCATATCCGGCGGCGGCGCCCTCATCGGCCTGGCCACGGCCTTCTTCGTACCGTTGCCGGCGGCGGAGGCGTGGCCGTACCTGGTGGCGTCCGCTCTGCTGCACGTGGGCTACATGGTGCTGCTCATGCGCTCGTTCTCCCTGGGCGACTTCGGCCAGATGTACCCGATCGCCCGCGGTACGGCCCCGCTGGCCGTGACGGCGCTCGCGGCGGTCTTCGTGGACGAGATACCGGACGGCTGGCAACTCCTCGGCGTCGCGGTGGCGTGCGCGGGCCTGACGGGCCTGGCGCTGTGGGGCATCCGGGGCAAGGGGGCGAGCCCCCACTGGCCGGCGCTGCTCGCGGCGGGCGCGACGGGCCTGGCGATCGCCCTGTACACGGTGGTGGACGGTGTCGGCGTCCGCGCCTCGGGCACGCCGCTGGGCTACATCGCGTGGCTGATGATCCTGGAGGGCCTGGCGATCCCGGCGTACGCCCTCTGGACCCGCCGGGCGGCCCTGCTCCCCCAGCTCCGCCCGTACGCGGGACGGGGTCTGCTGGGCGCGGTCCTCTCGGTGGCCGCGTACGGCCTGGTGCTCTGGGCCCAGACGAAGGCGCCGCTGGCCCCGGTCGCGGCGCTGCGGGAGTCCTCGATCATCGTGGGCGCGGCCATCGGAGCCCTGTTCTTCAAGGAACGCTTCGGCGGCCCGCGGGTCGCGGCGGCGGGCCTGATGGCCGCGGGCATCGGACTGATGCTGCACGCCGGGTGAGACGGGCGGGCGGGTCAGCCGCCGACTCCCACGCCCGCGCCGGGGGCCGGGCCGTCCCAGGACGCGCGGAAGAAGTCCGTACGGATGCGGCGGAAGCCGGTGTGACCGGTGGCCTGGGCGTGGGAGAGGCACCAGACGGCGGGCCCCCGCCCGTCGTCCGCCGCGCCGGAGCCGTCGAGGCAGGTGGTGCACTCGGCCTCGGTGACGGTCCCGCTGCCCGTCCGGTCGGGCCGTAACGCCCAGAGCCGGGGCCGCCGGGCGGTCCGGTGGCGCGCCCCCGCCGCGCTCACCTCGACCCCCTCCCCACGGCCGGCGGGGCCGGTAACAGCCGGCGGACCGGGCCGGCACGGCGGACGCCAGGGTTGCTCACGTCGACGCTCCTTCGAAGCGGTGGCCACGCCCCGGCCGTTCGCGCGGTCGCGGGGGTCTTGCTGTTTCTCGTACGGACCAGCAAGATCAACTCACCGTTACGGTCGGGATACGGCACGTGATCGCCGTCACAGCATGCCCACGCGCATCGGAAGAATGCAAGGCTTGCGAACTCCCCCTTGGCGTTCCATGAGTTGAGGTCGGGCGCGGTGACCGCGCACACGCGCGGACACCCGCCCGGCAGAGAAGGGACCGCATCAGATGCCGGCCAAGCGACCGCACCCGCCGACCGTCCGACTCCGGCGCCTCGCCGCGGAGTTGAGGAGGCTCCGCGCCGAGGCCGGACTCACACGCGAGGACGTCACGCGGCGGACCGGGATCAACGAGGCCACGCTCTACCGGATCGAGAGATCACGGGCGCGCCCGCAAAGGCGCACACTGGTCAGCCTGTTGGACACCTACCGGGCCGACGAGGCGCACCGCACCGAGCTGTTGGCCCTGCAGAGCGGGGCGAACGACCAGGGCTGGCTGCGTCCGTACCACTCGGAACTGCCCGAGGAGTACACCGCGTACATCGGCTTCGAGGCCGAGGCGCGGACGGTCCGGAACTACGAGTCGCTGTTCGTTCCCGGGCTCGTCCAGACGGAGCAGTACGCCACCGAGGTCGTCCGGGGCGTCCTCCCGGTGGCCAGCCGGAAGGAGGTCGCACAGCGCGTCCAGGCCCGCATGGAGCGCCAGGCCCTCCTCACCGGGGAACAGCCCCTGCAGCTGCGGGCGATCGTGGACGAGGCGGCCCTGCGCCGCACGGTCGGCGGCCGCGAGGTCATGCGCGGCCAGGCACGGCACCTGCTCGCACTCATGGCGGAGCCGCACGTCACCTTCCAGGTGATCCCTTTCGAGAGGGGCGCGCACGCCGGCATGACGGGCAGCTTCGTCCACATGGACTTCCCCCACGCGGACGATCCCGGACTGGTCTACCTGGACACGCCCGCCGGTGACCTGTTCCTCGAGTCGGAGACGGAGATCCGGCGCTACAAGTCGATGTTCGAGCACCTCCAGGCGGTGGCCCTCGGGCCGGACGACAGCGCCGGGCTGCTGGCCGGGGTTGCGGAAGAGTAGGACCGAGAGAGGGTGTTCGCAGTGCAGCACGACCCGGCCGAGCCGATGTGGCGGAGCAGCAGCCACAGCAGCGGGAACGGTCAGTGCGTGGAGGTCATGGAGGACCCCCGCGGCACCGTCCCCGTCCGCGACAGCAAGACGGCCCCCACCGGCCCCCGGCTCTCCTTCGGGGACAGGGCCTGGACGACCTTCGTGACGGCGGTCGGAACCGGGCGGCTGTAGCCCGGGCGGGGAGGGAACGCCGGGGGGCGGCGCCCGCGCCGAGTCGGTCTCAGTCGCCCAGTACCTCCGCGAAGTGCGTGTTCACCGCCAGCAGGCCGCCGTCCACGCGCAGGACCGTGCCCGTGATCCAGGACGCGTCCGCCGAGGCCAGGAAGGCGACGGCCGCCGCCACGTCCTCCGGGGCGCCCACCCGCGACAGCGGGTAGACCCGGTCGGCCAGGGTCCTCAGTTCGCGGTCCTTGCCCGACCACGCCGTCGTCGCGATCGTCCCCGGGTTGATCTGGTTCACCCGCACCCCGCGCCCCGCGGCGTCACCGGCGAGCGTGCGGGTCAGCGACGCCAGGCCCGCCTTCGCCGCGCTGTAGGCGTGGTTGCCGAAGTCCGTCTCGGCGTTCACCGAGCCGATGTTCACGATCGCCCCGCGCCCGCCGGCCGCCGCCAGGTGCGGCAGCGCCGCCCGCGAGCAGCGGACCGCGCCCATGAAGGTGACGTCGTGCTGGACGGTGAACACCGCGTCCGGCTCGTCCTCGAAGCGGTCCCGGTCGGGCGCCACCGGGCCGAGCGCGTTGTTGACGAGGACGTCCAGGCCACCGAAGGTCTCCACCGCGTACGCCGTCGCCTCGTCCACCGACGACTGGTCGCCCACGTCGCAGTACCGGTACTCCGCGCCCGGGATCCCCTCCGCCGTCTTCCGCGCCGCCGCCTCGTCCACGTCCGTGACCAGGACCCTCGCCCCCTCCGCCGCGAGCCGTCGCGCCGTCGCCGCTCCGATGCCGCGCGCCGCGCCCGTGATCAGTACCGCGTATCCGCCGAAGCGTTCCCTGAGGTCCATGCGCCCGATCTCAGCACCCGGGCCGAGGCCGCGCCAGCCCCCCGTAACATCCCGTTCATCAATTACCCCCGCCCTATGCGCGAAGAAAGCGCAGCTACCGCAATTCGGCCAGAGCCGAAAGGCTTTGACACACCCCTGGCGTGAATACCACGATCTACTTCGCCGACGACCACGCTTTCATCAGGGGGAAAACCATGTCCACGTATCAGTCCGGTGTCGAGGAAATCGCCGAGGCCCTTTCCTCCCGGAGCTACGACCTGATCTCGGGCGAGAAGGTGAAGCAGCTTCTCCTCCGGCGCTCCGAGACCGCCCTCGACGACCTGGAGGCGTTCCGCGAGAGCTGGTCGCGGATGCCGCTCGACAGCTACATGGCGGACGGCGGGCGCTACCGCCGTCGTCGGCACGCCACCCTGAGCGCGCCCCGCGCGAGCACCGACTACCGCGTCGAGGCCCACCAGCCGCACTACCAGGGGCTCGACTACAACAACCTCAACGGCGGCGTGGCCCGGCACTACGAGCCGTTCGAGGAGCAGATCCTGCGCGGCCGCACCATGGACAGCCTGCTCACCCTCGGCTGCGACATCTTCGGCCGCCTCGCCCCGTACTCGGGCTGGCACATCGAGTCCCACCAGTTCCGCATCGAGGTCGACGGCGAGGAGGTCGGCCTGCCCACGCCGGAGGGCGTGCACCGCGACGGTGTCACGTTCGTCCTGATGGCGATGGTCGGCCGTTCGAACGCCACCGGCGGCGAGAGCACCGTCTTCAACCTGGACAAGCAGCCGGTCGAGAAGTTCTCCCTGACCGACCCGCTCGACGTGGCCCTCGTCAACGACGAGCGCGTCTACCACGGCGTCTCGCCGATCGAGCAGATCGATCCCGCCGCCCCGGCCTCGCGCGACGTGCTGGTCATCACCTACCGTCACAAGCCCTGATGTCAGGGGCGGGGGGGTGGGGGCGGGGTCCGCGCGGACCCCGGCCCGCCCCCCCCCCCCCCCCCAGCGTTAGTTAGTGGGCGGGGATGCCGGGAGTCGGGGACAAGGGGCAGCACCAAGCCCGGGGGGGGAACACCCAT
>NZ_JBHTSA010000018.1:7872-99512 GCF_042795405.1 Streptomyces sp. NPDC056480
CCTTCTTTCCTTTCCCCCCCCCCCCCCGGCCCCGGGGGGTGGTGTGTGTAAACACCCCCCCTCCACCCCCGTTTTGGCGGGGGGGGGGGGGGGGGCCACGGGATCCGCGCGGACCCGTGCCCTCCCACCCGCTCACCCCTTGAGTGAGTACGTGAGCGAGAAGGCGGGAAGTCGGGAACATGGGTCAGCTCATCGCCGTGGCGGTCATCACCATTCTGGCTGTCATCAGCCCCGGCGCGGATTTCGCGATGACCGTCCGCAACAGTTATCTGTACGGAAGGACCGCCGGCGTTCTCGCGGCCGTCGGAATTGCGCTCGGTGTTCTCGTCCACGTCACTTACACCATGCTGGGTGTCGGACTTCTGGTCTCCCGGACGCCGATGCTTTTCACGGCGATGAAACTCATCGGCGCCGCCTACCTCGTGTACATCGGCTACAAGACGTTCGTCACCAAGGCCCAGGTGGACATCGACCTTTCGGAGGACGGCGGCCTTTCGAAGGCCGGTGCGCTGCGCACCGGCTTTCTGACGAACGCGCTCAACCCGAAGACGATGCTGTTCGTGCTGAGCACGTACACCCAGGTCGTCAGCGCCGACACCCCCGTCTTCCAGCAGGTCGGCTACGGACTCTTCATGTCCTTCGCCCACCTGGTCTGGTTCGGCCTGGCCGCGGTCCTCTTCTCCAACCAGGCCCTGCGGTCGCGGCTGCTGCAGCGGCAGACCGTGCTCAACAAGGTGATCGGAGCCGTACTGGTCGGACTGGGCATGCTGCTGGCGCTGACGCCCGCCATGGCCTGACCGGCTGACCGGCTGGCCGGCCGGGCCGGCCTGGTGGCTCCCGTGGCTCAGTCCGTCGAGACCCGCTCCACGCGCGGCTCCGCGATCGCCTTGTAGTCCTCCGACGACAGGGCGATCGAGCGGTCGAGCCGCGCGGCGTTGAAGTAGAACTCCCCGTGCGTCAGCAGGTCGGGGTCCACGAGGAGTTCGAGCCGCTCGTCGAAGGCGAACGGCAGGATCGTGCCGCTCGGCGAACCCGCGAGGTCCTCGGCGATCTCCGGGGACGCGAAGGAGACGTACGTGCCGCCGTACAGCGCCTTCACCGCGTTCAGGTCGATCCGCCGGTCGCCGGGGACGACGACCAGCGCGAAGCGCTTCTCCTTCTTGCCGATCTTCACCATGGCGATGATGCACTTGGCCGCCTCGGCGAGCGTGTGGCCCCGCAGCGCGCTGACCGCCTCGGTGCCGCCCTCGGGGGCGTGCTCGATCACCCGGTAGGCGGCTCCGCGCTCGTCCAGCAGGGCGAGCAGCTTCTCGTACGTCCCGTGGTCGGGCGTCACGTCGGTCACGGCGTCGGTCACGGCATCGGCGGTCATGGGGGTTCCTCCTCGGTACGGCATGTTTCAAGTGGTTTCGTACGACGGCGCGTTGACCCTACGCCGGTTGTCCAGGTGTCTGAGCAGCGCGACACCCGAGGCGTCCAGTTCGTACAGCACCCGTACGCCCGCCCGGCGCCGGCGCACCACGCCCGCGGCCACCAGGGACGTGAGGTGCTCGGAGACGGTGCTGGGCGCAAGGCCGAGCATCGCCGCCAGGTCCGAGGTGGTGGTCGGCGCGACGAGGCCGCGGACCACCCCGGCCCGGCTGCGGCCGAGCAGGATCTCGAGCCGGTCTCCGCGCGCGGGCTCGTCGGCCCCCTCGTCGGCCCGTCCGCCCGCACGGCCGCCGGCCCGCCGCCCGGGCCGGATCTCACAGGCCAGGACGGCGGCCCCCTCGGCCTGGTACGACACGGCGGCCACCCCGTTCGGGGCGAAGCCCAGGAGCGACGCCCCCCGGCCGAACACCAGGGGGACGAGGACGATGCGGGAGACGTCCCGCTTCACCGCGATCCGGCCCGGCGGTCCGGCGTGCAGCCGCAGGACGTCGCCGCGCCGTGAGACGGCCCCGTTCAGGGTGCCGAGGAGGCGGTCGGGGCCCTGGGTGGCGAGCACCCGGGCACGGAGCAGGATGTCGTCGTCCGTGACGGTCCGCAGCGGCGCTTCGTAAGGGGCGAGGGCGGCGCGCACATAGCGCGGGAGGAAGGCGCACAGGTCGGCCATCCGCGCCCCGGGGTCCGCGTACAGCGGGCGCACCTCGACGGGGACGCCCTGCGGGAACCACCGGTCCAGCTCCTCACGCACCCGGGCCGGGGACACCTCGCGGAGCAGCGCGATCTCGTCCGCCAGGTCCGGCTGCCGGGCCGAGGACGGGACGGGCAGGAGGAACGACGGCAGGGTGCCGCCGCCGGCCCGGAAGAGGTGGACGAGCCACCCCGGCAGGGTCACGTCGGCCCGCATCAGCGAGCGGCGGGCCGCCCGGCCCCAGTTGGTGTACGGCCAGGGCGCGAGCCCCCGGTAGGCGGACAGCAGCCCGATGCTGCCGAACGTCTCCCACAGCCGGCTGTCGGCGATCCGAAGGGCTCCGGCGTGGGTCCCGTGTTCGGACGTCGTCAACGAAATCTCGATCACATGCGCCCCCGTGCGCCTGGTCCACCGAGCGGTGGAGCGGGCACACGCTAACGCTCGAATGATCACCCACCCGCGCCCCGGAAGCGCAGAATGTCAGGTCGCGCCCGGAGGAATGTCAGGTCGGGGAGATCAGGAACGCCCGGGCGGCCGGGGGCGGTTCACACCGCGCCGTGCACCACCGACCCGACCGCCCTCACCAGCGCCTGCGCCCGCGGGTCGGCCGTCACGGTCTTCCGCATGCCGTTCGTCACGTACCCGAAGGCGAGGCCGGCGTCGGGGTCGGCGAAGCCGAGCGAGCCGCCGCGGCCCGGGTGGCCGTACGACGACGGCCCGAGGAGCGGGGACGCCGGGCCGTGCAGCATGTGGCCGAGGCCGAAGCGCGTGCCGACCAGCAGCACCTTGTCGGCTCCCGCCGACACCTCGGTCCGGGCGAGCGTGAGGGTGTCGGGGGTGAAGAGGCGCTCGGCGCCGTCCACGGGGCCGAGGGTGGCCGCGTAGAAGCGGGAGAGGGCGCGGGCCGTCGCGACCCCGGCGGAGCCGGGCAGTTCGGCGGCCCGGTAGGCCGGGTCGTTCTCGTCGGGCTTGGGGTCGATGACCCCGAAGGCGCGCCGGGTCAGGGAGTCCGGGTCCTGGTACGCCTCGGTGACGGAGCGCTTGGGGCGGAGCTTGAGGGCGCCGCTGCCGGGCGGTTCGATCTCCTCGACGGGGCCGAGGCGGCCGACCCGGTGGGCCTCCGCGTCGGGGAGCCCGATCCACAGGTCGAGGCCGAGGGGGGCGGTGATCTCCTCGGCGACCCAGCGGCCGATGGTGCGGCCGGTGACCCGGTGGACCAGGCCGGAGAGCAGCCAGCTGAAGGTGTGGGCGTGGTAGCCGTGGGCCGTGCCGGGCTCCCAGACGGGGGCCTGGGCGGCTATGGCGCGGGTCGCGGTCTCCAGGTCGACGGCCTCGGCGAGGGTGAGCGGCCGGTCGAGGACGGGGACTCCGGCGCGGTGCGCGAGCAGCTGCCGTACGGTCACGGCCTCCTTGCCCGCCGCCTTGAACTCGGGCCAGTACGCGGCGACCGGGGCGTCCAGGTCGAGCAGACCGCGCTGGTGCAGGAGCAGGGGGACGGCGGCGGCGACGCCCTTGGTGGCCGAGCGGACGACCTGGGCGGTCTCCTCGGTCCAGGGGGTCCCGCCGTCCACATCGCGGGAGCCTGCCCACAGGTCGACGACCTGGCGGCCGTCGTGGTGCACCGCGACGGCCGCGCCGTGCTCGCCCCGCTGCTCGAAGTTCCGCAGGAACGCGTCCCTGACCGGCTCCCAGCCCGCCGCCACCGTGCCCTGGACGTCCACGTCCCCACTCCTCACTCGCCGATCCGACTCTCCATGGTGCAACGCGGCGGGTGAGGGGCGGATTCCGGGGGTCTCAGGCCACCGAGCTCGGCACGAAGCCGAACGGCAGCTCCAGGCGGTGCCCGGCCATCAGCTCCTCGTCGGCGAGGATGTCGCCGGTCCGCCCGTCGGCGGCGATGACGCCCTCGCTGAGGATCACCGCACGCGGGCAGAGCTCCAGGGCGTACGGCAGGTCGTGGGTGACCATGAGCACGGTGACGTCGAGCGAGCGGAGGATGTCGGCGAGCTCGCGGCGCGAGGCCGGGTCCAGGTTGGACGACGGCTCGTCGAGGACGAGGATCTCCGGCTCCATCGCGAGGACCGTCGCGACGGCGACCCGGCGGCGCTGCCCGAACGACAGGTGGTGCGGCGGCCGGTCGGCGTACTCGGCCATCCCGACCCGGTCGAGGGCCCTCCGTACGACGGCATCCAGTGCGGCGCCGCGGAGGCCGGCCGCCGCCGGTCCGAAGGCCACGTCCTCCCGGACGGTCGGCATGAACAGCTGGTCGTCGGGGTCCTGGAAGACGATGCCGACCTTGCGCCGGATCTCGGCGAGGTGCTTCTTGCCGACGGGCAGCCCGGCGACGGTGACGCCGCCCGCGCCGCCGGTGAGGATGCCGTTGAGGTGGAGGACGAGGGTGGTCTTGCCGGCGCCGTTGGGGCCGAGGAGGGCGACCCGCTCGCCGCGCCCGACGGTCAGGTCGACGCCGAAGAGGGCCTGGTGGCCGTCGGGGTAGGCGTAGGCCAGGCCCCGTACCTCGAGCGAGGGGGGCATCGTCGGGGGGACGGGCGTCGAGGGGGCGGTCATAGGGTCCATCCCAGGAGGCAGATCAGAAGTGCGGTGAGCGGGAGCGCCGCCGCGTACGTCCACTGGGCGCGGGTCGCGGTCACCTCGTCGATGACCGGCATGGTGCCCGTGTAGCCACGGCTGACCATGGCGAGGTGGACCCGCTCCCCGCGCTCGTACGAGCGGATGAAGAGCGCGCCCGCCGACTTGGCGAGGACGCCCCAGTGGCGGACGCCCCGCGCCTCGAAGCCGCGCGAGCGGCGGGCGACGGACATCCGGCGCATCTCGTCGGTGATGACGTCGCCGTACCGGATCATGAAGGAGGCGATCTGGACGAGCAGCGGGGGAAGCTTCAGCCGCTGGAGGCCGAGGAGCAGCTCGCGCAGTTCGGTGGTGGAGGCGAGGAGCACGGAGGCGGCGACGCCGAGGGTGCCCTTGGCGAGGACGTTCCAGGCGCCCCACAGGCCGGGGACGCTCAGCGAGACCCCGAGGACCTCTGTCTGCTCGCCGGGGACCACGAAGGGCATGAGCAGTGCGAACGCGACGAACGGCACCTCGATGAGCAGCCGCTTCAGCAGGAAGCCGGCCGGGATGCGGGCCTTCGCCGCCACGACCGCGAGGAGCAGGGCGTAGAGGGCGAAGGCCCAGACGGCCTCGCGGGGCGTCGAGACGACGACCACGACGAAGCCGAGGACCGCGGCCAGCTTGGTGTGCGGGGGCAGCTCGTGGACCGGCGAGTGCGCGTGCCGGTAGAGCTTGTGCGTGTGCCCCGCGGCCATGTCAGACGGTCGTTTCCGCGTGGGTGCGGGGTTCCTCGTGCGGACGGCGGCGGCGGACGAGCCAGAAGGCCCCGGTGCCGACGGCGAGGGTCGCGCCCACGCCGATCGCGCCGGCCAGACCGCCGGAGAGGCGGGCGGTCTCGATGCCCTTGACGCCGTAGTCGGCGAGCGGGGAGTCGGCGGCCGCGTGGTCCTCGACCTTGCTGTCGATGCCCTTGTCGGCGGCGACCTTCTCCAGGCCGTCGGGGCTGGCGGAGGCGTAGAAGGAGACGAAGCCGGCGAGCACGAGCGCGGTGACGAGGCCGCCGATCCACAGCTTCCTCGGGGACCCGGCGGGAGCGGTGGCGGGCTCGGCGGCCGGGGCCGCGTCGACCAGCTCGCCGCCGACGCGCAGCTTGAGCGGGGCGGTCAGGCCGCGGGCGCCGTACACCAGGTCGGGGCGGACGGCGATGACCGCGCCGACGGTCAGCATGGTGATGACGGCCTCGCCGATGCCGATCAGGACGTGGACGCCGACCATGGCGGTGAGGACCTTGGAGACCGGGACGTCGGTGGTGCCGCCGATCGCGTAGAGGGCGGTGAAGGCGGCGGCCGCGGCCGGTACGGAGACGAGCGCGGCGACGAAGGAGGCCGCGGTCACCGAGGCGCGGGTGCGGGGCAGCAGCAGGACGAGGCCGCGGAAGAGCCCGTACGCGACGACGACCGTGACGACGCCCATGACCGTGATGTTCACGCCGAGCGCGGTGAGGCCGCCGTCGGCGAAGAGGATGCCCTGCATGAGCAGGACGACGGCGATGCAGAGGACGCCGGTCCACGGCCCGACGAGGATCGCCGCGAGCGCGCCGCCGAGGAGGTGTCCGCTGGTCCCGGCCGCGACCGGGAAGTTCAGCATCTGGACGGCGAAGATGAAGGCCGCGACGAGCCCGGCGAGCGGGGCGGTCCGCTCTCCCCCGTGCCCTTCTCCGAGCTCCCGCCGTGCCCCGCGCAGGCTCACGGCGACGGCGCCGGCGGCGACGACACCGGCGGCGACCGATACGGGGGCGTTGATGAATCCGTCAGGTACATGCACGCCCTGAATGATGAGCGCTCCTGCAAAGCACTTGCAAGAGCGCACAGGTCACAGAACAGCGGCGCATGGGTCGTGCGCGCGCCGGGAAGGAGTGGGACATTAGTCGATAAGAGGACAAACGGTGAGGAGCCCCCGATGGCTGCCGCAGACGATCGCGCACTCGACCACGAAGCCGCCCACTCAGTCGACCGCGACACCGACCTCGCGGTCGAGGACCACGCCAGGGGACGCATCATCAGCGACGCCCCCCTCTCCCGCCCCGTCCCCGTCGACCTCCGCTACGACCCCGGCTTCTCGCCCGCGACCGTCCGCTTCGTCTTCCCCGGCGACGTCGAGTGGTCCTTCCCCCGCGTCCTCCTGGAGACCGGCCTGCGCGCCCCGACCCGTCGCGGCGACATAGGCGTCTGGCCCTGCGGCCGCGTCCAGACGGTCGTCGAGCTCCACAAGGACGACGGTGTGGTGACGGTCGTCCAGTTCGACACGACGGCGCTGACCCGGTTCCTGAAACACACGTACGCCGCCGGCCCGTCGATGACGACGAGCTGACGGCGCACGCGATCAGGCCGTGAGGATCAGACCTTCACGAGGTCCGGCTTGGAGCCGGACGCCCCGTCCGCGGGCGTGTCCTTGGCGAGCCCCTCGCCCTCCACGTCCACGTTCGGCAGGATCCGGTCCAGCCACTTCGGCAGCCACCAGGCCTTGTGGCCGAGCAGCGCGAGGACGGCCGGGACGATCGCCATACGGACCACGAAGGCGTCGAAGAGGACCGCGACGGCCAGGCCGAAGCCGATCATCTTGATCATCTGGTCCGTCATGCCGATGAAGCCGGAGAAGACCGCGATCATGATCACCGCGGCGGCGGTGACCACCCGGGCACTGTGCTTGAAGCCGGTCACGATCGCCTCGCCGGGCCGCTCCCCGTGGACGTACGCCTCACGCATCCGGGTGACGAGGAAGACCTCGTAGTCCATCGCGAGACCGAAGACGACACCCACCATGAAGATCGGCATCATCGACATGATCGGGCCGGTCTGCTCGACCCCGAAGAGGCTCCCGAGCCAGCCCCACTGGAAGACCGCGACGACGGCGCCGAGGGCCGCGACCACCGAGAGCAGGAAGCCGAGGGCCGCCTTCAGCGGGACGAGGATCGAGCGGAAGACCACGGTCAGGAGCAGGAAGGCCAGGCCGACGACGAGGGCCAGGTACGGCACCAGGGCGTCGTTCATCTTCTGCGAGAAGTCGATGTTCATCGCGGTGGCGCCGGTGACGAGGACGTCGTCGCCGGTGGCGTTCCGGATGTCGTGGACGAGGGCCTCGGTGGCGCCGGAGGACGGGCGGTCCTTCGGGACCACGGTGATCATCGCGGCGTCGCCGGCCTTGTTCGGGGTCGCCGGGGTGACGGCGGCCCAGCCCTCGAGGCCCTTGATGGTGGAGACCGTCTTGTCGGCGGTCGCCTTGTCGCCGTCCACGACGACGAGCAGCGGGCCGTTGAAGCCGGGGCCGAAGCCGTCCGAGAGGGCGTCGTACGCCCGGCGCTCGGTGGTGGAGGTCGGCTTGACGCCGTCGTCCGGGAGGCCCATCTCCAGGGAGGCGGCGGGCAGCGCGATCGCGCCAAGGCCGAGGACGCCGATCAGCAGCACCATGACGGGGCGGCGGATGACGAAGCGGGCCCAGCGGGTGCCGCCGTTCGGCTTCTCGCCCTTGCCTCCGCTCTCGGCACCGGCTGCGGCACCGGCTTCGGCGCCGGCCTTCGCGGCCTTGCGCTGCTTGCGGCCGATGACCTTGTCGCCGGCGAAGCCGAGCATGGCGGGGATCAGGGTGAGCGCGATCAGTACGGCGATCACGACCGTGCCGGCGGCGGCGAAGCCCATCTTCGTCAGCATCGGGATGTTGACGACGGCCAGGCCGACCAGGGCGATGACGACGGTGAGTCCGGCGAAGACGACGGCGGAGCCCGCCGTGCCGACGGCGCGGCCCGCGGCGTCCTCCTTCTCGCGGCCGTCCGCCAGCTCCGCGCGGTAGCGGGAGACGATGAAGAGGGCGTAGTCGATGCCGACCGCGAGGCCGATCATCATCGCGAGGGTGGAGGTGGTGGAGCCGAGGTCGAGGACGCTCGCGAGCGCGGTGATCGACGAGACGCCGATGCCGACGCCGATGATCGCCGTGAGCAGCGGGAGTCCGGCCGCGACGAGCGAACCGAAGGTCAGGACCAGGACGATGCCGGCGATGACGACGCCGACGATCTCGCCCGAGCCGGTCTCCGGCATGGTCTGGAGGGCGTCACCGCCGACCTCGACGGTCAGTCCCTTGCCCTGCGCGTTGTGTCCGGCCTGGGTCAGCGCCTCGCGCGTCTCGTCGGTCAGCTCCATCGCGTTCACCTTGTAGGCGACGGAGACGTAGGCGGTGGAGCCGTTCTGGGAGACGGCCTGCCCGGTGTACGGGTCGGTGACCGAGACGATCTGGTCCGAGCCGGACTTCAGGGCGGCGACGGTCTCCTCGACTACGGCCTTGTGCGCCGGGTCGGTCATCTTCTGGCCCTCGGGGGCCTTGAAGACGACGCGGGCGGTGGCTCCGTCGGCTCCGGCGCCCGGGAAGCGCTCTTCGAGCAGGTCGAAGGCGCGCTGGGCCTCGGTGCCGGGGATCGAGAAGGAGCTGGAGGTCGCGACGGGTGCGGTGGCGGCGCCGATCCCGGCGACCGCCAGGAGGGCCACCCAGAGGAGGGCGACGAGCCGTCGGCGCCGGAAGGCGGAACGGCCCAACTTGTACAGGAACGTGGCCACGGGGGCGTCTCCCAGTGTGGGGTGGGACAGGGCATGGGGAGCCGGCCCGACGGCGGAGCGGTGCGTCGTCAGGGGGTGCGGTACTGCGGGTACTGCGGTGGGGAGGTGGCTCTAGACGCCGAGTGAGGGGAGCACCACGGCGTTGACATAGGTCTTGAGGAAGGCGTGGTCGACCGGCTGGTCGTCGATCAGCGGACGGGCGATGAACGCACCGATCAGCATGTGCGGGAGGAGTTTCAGCGCCGGGTTGTCGGCGTCGACCTCGCCCCTGCGGACCGCTCGGCGCAGCACCTCGTCGAGGCCGTTCATCTCGGGTTCGATGAGCAGCTCGCGCAGCGCCCGGTGCAGGTCGGGGTTGGTGTGGACGGCATGGGCCAGACCCCGCATCAGCGCGGAGTCCCTCTCCATCTGACAGTCGTCGGACCGGTCGACGAGTTCCTGGAAGTCGCCACGCAGTGTGCCGGTGTCGATCTGCGAGAGATCGGCGGGCTTGTTGTCGCGCAGCGCCCTGGCGACCAGCTCGGGCTTGCTCCCCCACTGGCGGTAGAGGGTGGCCTTGCTGGAGTGGGTGCGGGCGGCGACGGCGTCCATGGTGAGGGCGTCGTAGCCGACCTCTCGGAGGAGGTCGAGCACGGCTCCGTACAGCTCGGACTCACGCTCTGGGGTGAGCCTGCTGCGGGCCATGACCGGACTCCTGTCGAACGAAACGGTTTCGTACAGTACGAAGATACCCCCGCCCTCAACGAAACGAAACCGTTTCGTACGTGTCCTGGACCACACCGGAGCCGCGCCACGCCCCTGAAGACGCCCGCAAGCACGTACGAGTTGCCGCACCCCCTTCGCTTGGAAAGCATGAGGAGGTGAGTGACGACGTCGCGTATCTCCGCTTTCCGCACCTCCACGACGACCTGCTGTGCTTCGCCGCCGAGGACGATCTCTGGATCGCCCCGCTCGTCCCCGAGGGCCACCGCCCCGGCCGTGCCTGGCGGCTCACCGTCGACCGGACGCGGGTCGGCCACCCGCGCTTCTCTCCGGACGGCCGGCAGATCGCGTACACGAACTGGCGCAGCCTCGACCCAGAGATCCACCTCGTCCCCGTCGAAGGAGGGTCCGCCCGGCGGCTCACCTACTGGGGCTCGACCGACACCCGCGTCTGCGGCTGGACACCCCCCGACAAGGACGGCCGCTCGGACATCCTCGCCGTCTCCTCGCACGGCCAGCCCTTCTCGTACTTCTCCTGGGCCTACAACGTCCCCACCGACGGCTCCCCCGGCGGCCGCCTCCCCTGGGGCCCGGTCTCCGACATCGCCGTCACCGAACACGACGCCTACGGAAAGGCCGGCAAGGGAACCGACGAGGGCCAGGACACCGAGCGCCGCACCCTCCTCCTCACCGGAAAGCCGCCCCACGAACCGGCCGCCTGGAAGCGCTACCTCGGCGGCGCCACCGGCCGCCTCTGGCTGCACGGCGAGCGGCTGCTCCCCGACATCGGCGGCCACCTCGACTGCCCCATGGCCGTCGACGGCCGGGTCGCGTTCCTCTCCGACCACGAGGGCGTCGGCAACCTCTACTCCTGCCTGCCCGACGGCACCGACCTGCTCCGGCACACCGACCACGACGAGTTCTACGCCCGGCACGCCTCCAGCGACGGACGCCGGGTCGTCTACCAGTGCGCCGGCGACCTGTGGATCGTCGACGCCCTCACCCCCGGCTCCCGCCCCCGGAGACTGGACGTCCGGCTCGGCGGCCAGCACGTCGGCCGGCGCCCGTACCAGGTGCCCGCCGCCCACCACGTCGACGCCGTCTCCGTCGACGAGACCGGCCGGGCCAGCGCCGTCTCCGTGCGCGGCAGCCTCTACTGGCTGACCCACCGCGACGGCCCCGCCCGCACGATCATCGACACCCCCGGCGTCCGTGTCAGGCTCCCCGAGATGCTCGGCAGCGGCGGCCAGGTCGCGTACGTCACCGACGCCGAGGGCGAGGACGCCGTCGAGGTCGCCTATCTGCCGCGCGCCAGCGGCGACCGGCCGCCCCGCCGCCTCGCCTCCGGCGACCTCGGCCGGGTCGAGGAACTGATCGCCGACCCGGACGGCGAGCGGCTCGCGATCGCCTCCCACGACGGCCGGCTGCTCCTCCTCGACGCGACCGAGGACTCCGCGGACACCTCCGGGACGGAGTCCGGGGGAGAAGGGGTCACCGAACTCATCCGGTCCGTCAACGGCCCCGTCCGCGACCTCGCCTTCTCCCCCGACGGCGACTGGCTCACCTGGTCCCACCCGGGCATCGGCCGCTCCCTGCGCTCCATCAAGATGGCCCGGATCTCCGGCCCCGGCGCCCGCACCGTCATCGACGTCACCAACGGGCGCTTCGAGGACGAGAACCCCGTCTTCACCCGGGACGGCCGCTACCTCGCCTTCCTCTCCTGGCGGGGCTTCGACCCGGTGTACGACGTGCACACCGGCGACCTGTCCTTCCCCCTGGGCTGCCGCCCCTACCTGGTCCCGCTCTCCTCCGCGACGCCCTCGCCGTTCGCGCTGCTCCCCGACGGGCGCCCGGCCGCCGGCGGTCTCGACCCGGCCGACGACGACACGGAGGCGACCACCGACGGCACGGTCACCGTCGAGATCGAGGGGCTCGCCGACCGGGTCACGCCCTTCCCGGTCGCCGCCTCCAAGTACTCCGCCCTCCACCCGGTCAGCGGCGGCGGCCTCGTCTGGCTGCGCTGGCCCATCTCGGGCGCGCTCGGCGAGACCTTCGCCAACCCGACCGACACCTCGGGCAAGCCCACCCTGGAGCACTTCTCCATCACCAAGGCCCGCAAGAGCGAACTCGCCAAGGACCTCGACTGGTTCGCGGTCAGCGGCGACGGCACCCGGCTCGTGATCGCCGACGAGGGGGACCTGCGGGCCGTGCCCGCCACCGAGTCCGGGGACGGCGACTCCACCGTCTACCTGGACCTGCGGCGCATCCTCCACGAGGTCGAGCCGGGCGCCGAGTGGCGGCAGGCCTTCGACGAGGCGGGCCGGATCGTCCGCGCCTACTTCTGGGAGCCCGACATGGGCGGGGTCGACTGGACGGCCGTCCTCGACCAGTACCGGCCGCTCGTCGAACGCGTCTCCTCCCCCGACGAGTTCGCCGACCTGCTCCGCGAGGTCCTCGGCGAGCTGGGCACCTCCCACGCGTACGTCACCCCCGCCCGCCGCAACGAGGGACCCCCGCACTACCAGCGGCCCATGGGCCTCCTCGGCGCCAACCTCGTGCCCCGCGAGGCCGGCTGGACGGTGAAGCGCATCCTGCCCGGCGAGTCCTCCGACTCCAAGGCCCGCTCCCCGCTCGCCGGTACGGGCATCCGCGAGGGCGCCGTCCTCACCCATGTCGACGGCCGGCCCGTGGATCCGGTCACCGGCCCGTATCCGCTGCTCTCCGGCACCGGCGGCACCACCGTCGAGCTCACCTTCGTCCCCGCCGAGGGCGAGGGCCGGGCCCGCCGCGTCGCCGTCGTCCCGCTGATCGACGAGCGTCCCCTGCGCTACCAGGACTGGGTGGCCAAACGCCGGGCGGTGGTGCGGGACATCAGCGGCGGCCGCTGCGGCTACCTCCACATCCCCGACATGGGCGGCTCGGGCTGGGCCCAGTTCAACCGCGACCTGCGCATGGAGGTCTCCCGGCCGGCCCTCATCGTCGACGTACGGGGCAACGCCGGCGGCAACATCAGCGAGCTCGTCATGGAGAAACTCACCCGCAGGATCCTCGGCTGGGACCTCACCCGCAACGCCCAGCCCGTGGCGTACGCCTCCAACGCCCCGCGCGGCCCGGTGGTCGCCCTCGCCGACGAGGCCACCTCCTCCGACGGCGACATGATCACCGCCGCGTTCAAGCTCCTCGGCCTGGGACCCGTCGTCGGCCAGCGCACCTGGGGCGGGGTCGTCGGCATGACCGGCCGCCACCGCCTCGGCGACGGCACCCAGATCACGGTCCCGATGAACGCTGCCTGGTTCCCCGAGTACGGCTGGTCCCTGGAGAACCACGGCGTCGAGCCGGACCTCGCCGTCCTGCGCACCCCGCTCGACTGGGCGGAGGGCCGGCACGCCCAGCTCGACGACGCGGTCGAGGTGGCCCTCGCCCTCCTCGCGGAGACCCCGGCGGCGAGCCCCCCGGGCTACGTGGACCTCCCGGACCGGTCCCGCCCGAAACTGCCGCCGCGAGCGACGACCGAGGAGTGACGCCCGCCGGACAGACCGGCGCGCCACTCCCCGGGAGGCGGCTCGCCGATCAGGCCGGATCGGGGCCGCGAGCCCGCCTGACCGGCACGGCACCCCCTAGGCGGCGCTCCGCCCCACGCCGTCGGCCAGGTCCAGCTCGTACGACGTCCCCGCCCGCCCGTCGAGCGTCACGCTCCCGACCGCGCCGAACCCGACGCGCCCCAGCACGACCCTCGACCCGTCGTTGTCGAGGGTCGTGACGGCGGTCAGCCGGCTGAGCCCGTACTCCTCGCGCGCCAGCCGGCACACCTCCCGCACCCCGGCCGTCGCCACGCCCCGCCCGGTCGCCTTCTCGGCCACCCGGTACCCCAGCTCGGCGGTCCCGTCGGCGACGTCGACGAGGTTGAACCGCCCGAGGATCTCGCCGCCCTCCCCCACGAGCACATGGAAGTGGATCCCCCCGGTCTCCTGCTCGTCGAGCAGCGCCCGGTGCCGTTCCTCGAATTCGGTGAAGTACGCGTCCCCGCGGTCGGGCACGGACGCGGCGAAGTACCCCCGGTTCTCCCGCTCGAAGACGAGCAGGGCGGGGGCGTGATCGGATCGCAGTCGCTCAAGTACGGCCATGGGCGCCACCGTACGAAGATCCGGCGCCCGGTGCGTACGACTTTTCGGCCCGTCACGATCGCGCACACGCGGAGGCGCACCCGGCCTACCGGGTGCGCCTCGCTCGACACGGCACGCCAGGAAGGCGTGTCAGGCGTCGTAGTCCTGGTCGAGACGGTCCTGGGCCTCCTGCTGGGCCCTGCGCGTCTCGTCGTCGGGGCGGCCGCGGCCCTGGGAGGCGCGCGAGGAGGCCTCGTCCTTCGCCTTGCCCATGGCCTGCTTGGCCTGCTGCTTCAGCTGCTCCGACTTGTCCTTGAACTGTTCTGCCTTGCCCATGAAGGTTCACTCCTAGACGGGTGAGAGGGGACGGAGGCGATGCGCCTCCTGGGCCTCGACCAGCCTTGCACGAGCGAACATTCCACGCATGTCGATCGGTTACGGACGGCTACCGCGCGGGGAGCCGCCGACGGCCGCCGGCGGGGTCCCCTCCCGCCGCCCGGCCGGAGCCCGTCAGCGCGCCGCCGAGCCGCCCGTCCGCGCCTCCTCGTCGGCGGCGCCGCCGGCGCCCACCAGGCCCTTGGAGACCGAGCCGAGGCGCGGCTCGAAGCGCTTCATCTCGCGCTGCCCGACGGTCGCGATCATCCCCGGCAGGTAGCCGCGGACCGACTGCATCCCGCGCAGCCACCACTGGGCGTAGACGTGCGGGGAGCGCCGCTCGATGCCCGCGACGATCCGGTCGACGGCCGGGCCGAGGGGGTACGTGCGGTTCGCCGGCCACGGCAGCCGCTGGCGCAGCTCGCGCATCACGTCGTCCTCGTCGGCGCCCCGCACCATGTCCGTGTCGGTCCAGGAGAGGTAGCCGACGCCGACCTTCACCCCCTTGTACGCGACCTCGGCGCGCAGGCTGTGCGCGAAGGCCTCGACGCCCGACTTGGAGGCGCAGTACGCCGTCATCATCGGGGCGGGGGTCAGCGCGGCGAGCGAGGCGATCTGGAGGAAGTACCCCCGCGACTCCATGAGGACCGGCAGGAACGCCCGTCCCGTCACCGCGCCGCCGATCAGATTGACCTCGATGACCCGCCGCCAGGCGCCCGGGTCGGACTCGGCGAAGGGGCCGCCCGCCGCGACACCGGCGTTGGCGACGACGATGTCGACCTTCCCGAACCGCTCCTTCACCTCGGCCGCGACCGTGGCCATCGCCTCGTGGTCGGTGACGTCGGCGTGCCACCAGTCGGCCTCGGTGTGCAGCCGCCCGGCGACCTCCTTGAGCTGCTCAGGCTCCAGGCCGACGAGGGCGATCTTCGCGCCGCGCGCGGACAGCTTGCGGGCCAGGAGCTCCCCGACGCCGCGGGCGCCTCCGGTGACGACCGCGACCTGTCCTTCCAGGCTCACCCGGCTCATGCCTTCTCCTTCAGTTCCAGGTACGTGTCGGTCAGTTCGCGGATCCGCGCGGTGACGGCCTCGGGGGCCTCCACGGGTGTCATATGCCCCATTCCCGCCAGTTCGAGCAGGCCCACGCACTGCGGGAGGGCCTCGGCCATGGCACGGGAGTGGACGGGCGGGGTCAGCCGGTCGGCGGTGCCGACGACGACCGCGACGGGCAGGTCGAGCGCCCGCAGACCCACCTCGAGGTCGAGCTCGGAGAGGACCCTGGACCAGCCGACGCGGGCCCCGCGCGGGCAGGCGTGCACGATCCGGGCGCAGGCGTCGACCCGCTCGGGCGCCGAACCGGGGCCCATCGTCGCGTACTTGAGGATCCGCTTCGAGACGGCGTTGACGGGCCCGAGCGGCGCCTTCGCACCGAGGACGCCCCGGGTCAGCCGGGTGCGCCGGTCGCTGGGCCGGCCCGGGACGACGGTCGCCTCCGCGGTGAGCCGCGAGGGCCCGGTGGAGCAGAGCAGCACGGCCGCCGCGTGCTCCCGGAAGCCCGGCCGGTCGGCCGCGGCCATGAGGGTCATGCCGCCCATGGAGTGACCGGCGAGGACGGCCTTCTCGCCGGGGGCGAGGGTGCTCGCGAGGACCGCTTCGAGGTCGTCGGCGAGCGCCCGGGTGGCGTATCCGGAGGGCCCGGCGGGGGCCGGGGACCGGCCGTGGCCGCGCTGGTCGTAGGCGATGACCCGGTGGTCGGCGGCGAGGGCCCGTATCTGCTCGGCCCAGAAGGCGATCGAGCAGGTCCAGCCGTGGGCGAGGACGACGACGGGCGCACCTTCGGGGCCGTACACCTCGACGTGGATCCGGGCACCGTCGGCGGAGACGGCGGTGAGCTCCCGGGGCGAGGTCAGCGAGGTCAGGTGCCGGCTCACTGGGCGGCCTCCTTCTTGCGGGAGGAGGTACGGGGCTTCGCCGCGGCGGTCTCCCCGGCGGCCTTCACGGGCTTGGGGGCGCGGATGACCTCGTACTCGGAGAGGTCGACCTGCCGGGTCTCGCGCCGGAACTCGCCGGTCGTGCCCGGCCACAGCGTGGTGTTGCGCCCGTTGGCGTCGAGGTACCAGCTCTCGCAGCCGCCGGCCTTCCAGACCGTCCGCTCCATCCGGGCCTGGACCTTGCGGTTCCAGGCGCCGACGGCGGAGGGCCGGACGGCGAGGGCGGCGCGCCCGCCCAGGACGTTCAGCTGGCGCAGGTAGTCGGCCATGTAGTTCAGCTGGGACTCGATCATCAGGATCATCGAGGAGTTCCCGAGGCCCGTGTTGGGGCCGATGACCGTCATGAAGTTGGGGAATCCGGCGGCGGTGGCGCCGCGCAGCGCCTCCATGCCGCCCTTCCAGGTCTCGGCGAGCGTCCGGCCCTCGGCGCCGACGACCCGCTCGGCGATCGGCATGTCGGTGACGTGGAAGCCGGTGCCGAAGATGATCGCGTCGACCTCGGTCTCGGTGCCGTCGGCGGCGACCACGGTCGAGCCGCGGACCTCGCGCAGGCCGGAGGCGACGACGTCGACGTTGGGCTGCGCGATCGCCGGGTAGTACGTGCTGGAGAGCAGGATGCGCTTGCAGCCGATGCGGTACGAGGGGGTCAGCTTGGCCCGCAGGACCGGGTCCTTGACGGACTTGGCGATGTTGGCCTTCGCCAGCTTCTCGACGAGTCCGAGCTCGTTCGGGTGCTTGGTGAAGGCGCCGACCTGGAGTTCGCGGATGCCCCAGAGCAGACCGCGGCGCAGGGTGCCGGTGGCGGGCACGGCGCGGTGGAGCCAGCGCTCGGGTCCGGTGATGGCCCGGTCCATGCGGCGCATGACCCACGGGGGCGTGCGCTGGAAGAGGGTCAGCTTCCCGACCTGCGGCTGGATCGCGGGCACGATCTGGATGGCGGAGGCGCCGGTCCCGATCATGGCGACGCGCTTGCCGGTGAGGTCGTAGTCGTGGTCCCAGCGGGCCGAGTGGAAGACCTTGCCGGGGAAGTCGGCGATGCCGGGGATGTCGGGGATCTTGGGGTCGGAGAGCGGCCCGGTCGCGGAGACGACGACCTCGGCGCTGAAGGAGCCCCGGCTGGTCTCGATCTCCCAGCGGAGCGCCTCGGCGTCCCACTCCATCCGGACGACCTCGTGGTTCAGTCGCAGGTGGGGGCGGATGCCGAAGGTGTCGGTGACATGTTCCAGGTACGCCCGGATGTGGCGCTGTCCGGAGAAGGTCCGCGGCCAGTCGGGGTTGGGCGCGAAGGAGAAGGAGTAGAGGTGGGAGGGGACGTCGCAGGCGCAGCCGGGGTAGCTGTTGTCCCGCCAGGTGCCGCCCACGGAGTCGGCCCGCTCCAGGACCACGAAGTCGGTGATCCCCTCGCGGCGCAGCCGGACGGCGGCGCCGAGGCCACCGAATCCCGATCCGATCACCGCCACACGTACCTGCTCGTGCTTCGCCATGCCGCCTCCCGCGTGCCCGGCCAATCACGCCAGCAATCACTGGCACAGTCGGGACTGTAGAGCAGCTCCATACCGAGCGGTAGGGGTCGGACGAGGGAAAGTTACCGGCGGTACAACATAGGCTGGCGTCCGTGGCTGAAGGATCAGGCAGAGGGACAGGCGAAGGATCAGGACCCGACACGGTGACACACGAGGGTGCACGCGAGGACCGGCGGACCGGCACGGGCGGCAGCCCGCACCAGGTCACGCCCGGAACGCCCGGACCCGAGGGCGTGCGCGACGAGCCCGAGGGCGTGCGCGAGTACCGCATGGAGGAGCTGGCCGCCGCCGCCGGCATCACCGTGCGCACCCTGCGCTTCTACCGTGAGCGCGGCCTGATCCCCCCGCCCCGCCGCGAGGGCAGGATCGCCTGGTACGACGAGCACCACCTGGCCCGGCTGCGCACGATCGCCGCCCTCCTGGAGCGCGGCCACACCCTCAACGGCATCGCCGACCTCACCACCGCCTTCGAGAGCGGGCGCAACGTCCGCGAGGTGCTCGCCCTCGGCGCCCCCAGCGAGGAGGAGCCGGTCCGCCTCACCCCCGAGGAGCTCGCCGACCACTTCGCCGGCGAGGTCACCCCGGAGAACCTCGCCGCCGCCCTGGACCTCGGCTACCTCGTCACCGACGGCGAGGAGATCATCCACATCAGCCGCCGGCTGCTCGACGTCTCCGCCGCACTCGTCCGCGAGGGCGTCCCGCTCGCCGAGGTCCTCAAGGCCGGCGCCCGCGTCCGCGAGCACGCCGACGCCCTCGCCGAGCTCTTCACCGACCTGCTGCGCACCCACGCGGCCGAGGACGACCTGTGGCGGCTGCGCCCGCTCGCGAAGAGCGTGGTGGAGGCGGAGCTGTCGATGGCGCTCGACCGCCGCCTGAGCCCGGGAGCCCCACCGCAGGGCCCCTGAGCACCGACGGACTCCTACAGGTCGTAGACGGCGGTCACGGGCGCGTGGTCGCTCCACCGCTCGGCGTGCGTGGCGGCCCGCTCCACGTACGCCTTGACGGCCTTGGCGGCGAGCCCGGGGGTGGCGAGCTGGTAGTCGATGCGCCAGCCGCTGTCGTTGTCGAAGGCGCGGCCGCGGTAGGACCACCAGGAGTAGGGCCCCTCCTGCTCGGGGTGCAGGACGCGCACGACGTCCACGTAGCCCCCGTCACCCTCCTCCAGCACCCTCCCGAACCACTCCCGCTCCTCGGGGAGGAAGCCGGCGTTCTTCTTGTTGGCCTTCCAGTTCTTGAGGTCGGCCTCCTGGTGGGCGATGTTCCAGTCGCCGCAGACGACGACCTCGCGGCCGTCGGCGGCCGACCGCTCCCGGAGCTCCTTCAGGTACGGCAGGAACTCGGCCATGAACCGGTACTTCTCGTCCTGGCGCTCGGTGTCGACCTCACCGGAGGGCAGGTAGAGGCTGGCGACGGTGACGCCGGGCAGGTCGGCCTCGACGTACCGGCCGCTGGTGTCGAACTCGCTCGACCCGAAGCCCACGCGCACCCGGTCGGGCTCGCGGCGCGTGTAGAGGGACACCCCGGCTCGGCCCTTGGCGGCGGCCGGGGCGTGGACGGTGAACCACCCCTCGGGCGCCCGCACCTCCGGCGGCAGCTGCGCCTCCTCGGCGCGCACCTCCTGGAGGCAGACGGCATCGGCGGAGGTCCCGCCGAGCCACTCGACGAACCCCTTCTTGGCGGCGGCACGGAGACCATTGACATTCACGGACGTCACAGTGAGCATCCCGGGAGAATACCGACACCATGCCGTCGCATACATGTACGATACTCCGCATGAACATCCAGCCCACGCCCTACGACCACCCCGACGCCGTCGCGCTCAACGACGCGGTCCAGGCGGAGTACGCCGTCCGCTACGGCGACGAGGGCGACGCCACACCGCTGGACGCCGGGATGTTCGTCCCTCCCCAGGGCCTCTACCTCCTCGCGTACGACCCCGAGGGCAGGCCGGTCGCCACGGGCGGCTGGCGCACCCAGGACAAGAACGACGAGGGCTACGAGAACGGCGACGCCGAACTCAAGCGCATGTACGTGATCCCCGACGCGCGCGGCCTGGGCCTGGCCCGCCGCATCCTCGCCGCCCTGGAATCCGACGCCCGCGAGGCCGGCCGGAGCCGCATGGTCCTGGAAACGGGCACGGCCCAGCCGGAGGCGATATCCCTCTACACGTCGAGCGGCTACGAACCCTGCGCCAAATTCGGCATGTACCGCGACTACGACAACAGCCGCTGCTTCGCCAAGCCCTTGGTCTGAGGACTCCGGGGCGCCCCCAAGAGGGCGCCTCTCCACGCCACTTCCGGAAAAGCGGAAATCCCGCCCGATCTTTCGATCGGACGGGATTCCCGTTGTCTGTGGACCTGTGGGGATTTGAACCCCAGACCCCCTCGATGCGAACGAGGTGCGCTACCAGACTGCGCCACAGGCCCTTGCGACGTGTGAAACATTAGCATCCCGACCGGCTCAGGCAAAAATCCGTTCCCGCGCAGGTCAGCCGGGGGCCGTCGCGGGCCCCTTCGGGGTCATTCGTTGGCCGCCCGGGGGCGGTCGTCGTCCGCGTACTGGTCGAAGAGCGGAGTGCGGCCGTGGTCGCGGTTGCGGCGCGGAGCGGCGGTGCGCTGACGCGGGGCCGGCGACGGGGCGGGGGCCGGGTCGGCCGCCGTCGAGGAGCGGGCCGCGCTCCAGGTCTCCGGGTCCGTGATGTCGATGCCGCTCGTGGCGCGCGGGGCGACCGGGGCGGTGACGTAGGTGGGGAGCGGGACCGGGACCGGGTCCCAGCTGTCTCCGCGGGCCGGGCCGCGGTCGCGCTGCTGGTCGACCCACTCCGCGTGGTCGGTCTGCTCGACCAGGGCGCGCCGGTCCGCCTCCTGCGGGGAGGGGCCCGGGGCGGACTCGGGCGACGGCTCGGGCGTGGGCGTCGGGCGTCGGCTCTCGCGCAGCCGCGCCGCCGCGGCCTCCGCGCGCCGCCGGTCCATCACGTACACGAAGCGGCGGCGTTCCTGGATCCGCAGGTGCACGATGTACGCGCTGAGGAGCAGCGCGGGCACGGCCGGCACCCACAGGAAGGCGATCCCGCCGACGGCGGCGACGACCGCGCCGAGGGTGAAGCCGGCGAAGAGCAGCGTCGTGGTGCGGCGGCGGCGGGCGAGGACCTTGCCGCGGCGGGCGCGCTCGGCCGCCGCGCCCGTGGCGGGGCGGGGCGGGGCGGGGCTCGGGGCGGGTTGCGGCGCCGGCTCCCGCTCGGGGAGTTCCAGGCGCGCTTCCGTTCTGGCCGCGGGCGCGGAGAACGCCCGGACGTCGACCGAGCTCAGATGCTCGGTTTCCGCGTCCGGGTCCACGTCGGGCGTCGGGCCCTCCGCCGTACGGTCCCGCTGCTTGAGCTCCTTGGCATATCGGCGCTCCATGCCCGCCCGTCCGGAAAGCAGCCGGATGGCGGTGCTGAAGCGTTCCGTCGGACGGGCTTCGTTCAGCTCGTCCTGCCTGCGGAGCCACATCGGTACCAAGTAGGCGGCCCAGGCCCCGACGATGACTGCGTAGATGAGGCCGCTGCTGCTCACGCCTCACACGGTAGAGGGGTTCGCGCGACGGCATCGGCCAATTGGCCCGGTGTGTCGCACGATCTGGCTGATATCACTGAACTTTTTTGTGATTGTTCAGATCGATTGACTGCCAACTACCGATTGAATTCGAACACTTATTTTATTCTCGCCTGATGCCAGCGGCGCAGCAGCCCCTCCGGAACCTCCTCCGCCGTCAGCGCGAAGACCAGATGGTCCCGCCACGCGCCGTCGATGTGGAGGTAGCGGGGCCGCAACCCCTCCTCGCGGAACCCCAGTTTCTCGACGACCCGCCGCGACGGCCCGTTCTCCGGACGGATGCACACCTCCATCCGGTGCAGACCGACCGAGCGGAAGCAGTGATCGACCGCCAGCGCGACCGCCGTCGGCATGACACCGCGTCCGGCCACCTCGCTGTCCACCCAGTAGCCCACGTGCCCGGAGCACATCGAGCCCCAGGTGATGCCCGCGACGGTCAACTGCCCGACCAGCCTGCCCCGGTACTCGATCACGAACGGCAGCATCCGTCCGGCGTTCGCCTCCGACCGCAGATGGCGGACCATCTGACGGTACGTCGGCCGCTGGGCCACCGGCCCGCCCGGAGGCGGCGGCGGAACCGTCGCCTCCCAGGGCCGCAGCCACTCCCGGTTGCGCCGGTTCACCTCGCGCCAGGCCGCGTGGTCCCGCATCTTTATCGGGCGGAGCATCACCTCGCCGTCCACGAGGACGACCGGCCAGGTCGGGATCACGACGGTCTCGGGTGGTCGCCGCCGCGGATCTGGTCGACGGCGTGCCGCAGGACCGGCTCCAGGACGGTCAGCCCGTCCCGTACGCCCCCGGAGGACCCCGGCAGGTTCACGATCAGCGTGCCGCCCGCGACCCCCGCGAGGCCCCGCGAGAGCGCCGCCGTCGGCACCTTCTCCCGGCCGTAGGCCCGGATCGCCTCGGGGATCCCCGGGATCTCCCGCTCCAGGACCCGGCGGGTCACCTCGGGCGTCTCGTCGGTGGGCGAGATGCCCGTACCGCCGGTGGTCACGATCGCGTCGTACCCCGCGGCGATCCCGGCCCGCAGCGCCGCCTCGACCGGCGCCCCGTCCGGAACGACCTGCGGGCCCTCCACGGTGAAGCCCATCCGGGCGAGGGCCTCGGCGATCAGCGGACCGCCCTTGTCCTCGTAGACCCCGGCGGCCGCCCGGTTCGAGGCCGTGACGACCAGGGCGGAGTAGGCCGCCCCGCCCGCCGCGTCCGCCGACGGGGCCTCGGCCCCGCGCGCCTCGTGTCCCGCGTGCGCCTCGTGTCCCGCGTGCTCCTCGTGCTCGTGCACGCCCGACACCCGGCCCCCGCGCGTCACGACTCGCTCCGCGTCCAGTGACCCGACTTCCCGCCCGTCTTCTCCTCCACCCGTACGTCGGAGATGACCGCGCCCTTGTCGACCGCCTTCACCATGTCGACCACCGTCAGGGCCGCCACCGAGACCGCCGTCAGGGCCTCCATCTCGACGCCCGTCCGGTCCGTGGTCTTCACCGTCGCCAGGATCTCGACCGCGTCGTCGGTGACCGCCAGGTCCAGGGTCACGCCCGACACGGCCAGCGGATGGCAGAGCGGGATGAGGTCCGGGGTCTTCTTCGCGCCCATGATCCCGGCGATCCGGGCCGTGGCGAGCGCGTCGCCCTTCGGGACGCCCTCGCCGCGCAGCAGCTCGATCACGCGCGGCGAGACGAGAACCCGCCCGCTGGCGCGCGCCGTGCGGGACGTGACGTCCTTCGCCGATACGTCGACCATGCGGGCCGCGCCCGCCTCGTCGATGTGGGTGAGACCTTGCTGCGTGCTCATCGCCGTGACACTCCCGGTCGCTGTGTGGGACGACACCGTACCCCCACCCTCGCCCCCTCAGCCGAGGAGGACCACTTCCAGCTCGGTGCCCGGCTCCACGCTCTCCGTCTCCTCCGGGACCACGAGCAGGCAGTCCGCGTGCGCGAGGGCCGCGATCAGATGGGAGCCCGCACCGCCCACCGGAGTGACGGTGCCCGCCTCCGGGTCGTACGTCCCCCGGAGGAACTGCCTCCGCCCGGCGGGCGAGGACAGCGCCCCGTCGGCGGCCAGCTCGGCCCGCACCCGGGGCCGGTGCAGGTCCTCGACGCCCATCAGGGCCCGGATCGCGGGGCGGACGAACAGCTCGAAGGAGACGTACGAGGAGACCGGGTTGCCCGGCAGGGCGAGCAGCGGGATCTGCTCGGCGCCGATCGCGCCGAAGCCCTGGGGCTTGCCCGGCTGCATGGCCAGCTTGCGGAAGTCGACCTGCCCGTCGGCCGTCAGCGCCTCCTTGACCACGTCGTACGCGCCGACGCTCACGCCGCCCGTGGTCACGATCAGATCGGCCCGGATGAGCTGGTCCTCGATGGTGGCGCGCAGCGACTCGGCGTCGTCCGCGACGGCCCCCACCCGGTACGCGAGCGCGCCCGCGTCCCGCGCGGCCGCGGCGAGCGCGAAGCTGTTGGAGTCGTGGATCTGGCCCTCGCCCAGCGGCTCGCCGGGCTGGACGAGCTCACTGCCGGTGGACATGACGACCACCCGGGGGCGGGGCCGCACCCGGACGGTGCCGCGGCCGATCGCGGCGAGCAGTCCGATCTGCGGCGGCCCGAGCACCGTGCCGGCCGACAGGGCCAGCTCCCCGGCCCGTACGTCGCCGCCCCGCTCGCGGACATGGGCGCCGGCCTCCGCGGCGCGGTGCACCCGGACCTCGCCGGACGCGCCCTCGGGGGCGGCGCTCGCGGCGGTCATGCCGGTGGCCGCTCCCCCGCCCGTACCGCCGTCGGTCCACTCGACGGGGACGACGGCCTCGGCGCCGGGCGGCAGCGGGGCGCCGGTCATGATCCGGGCGGCCTGGCCGGGGCCGACCTCGGGCAGGCCGCCGGCGCCCGCCGCGACGTCGCCGACGACGGTCAGGACGGCGGGGAACTCATCGGTGGCACCGGCGACATCGGCGACCCGGACCGCGTACCCGTCCATCGAGCTGTTGTCGAAGGGCGGCAGCGCCACCGGCACCGTCACGTCCTCGACGAGGACGCAGCCCTGCGCGTCGAGGAGTTGCAGCTCGATGGGTTCGAGCGGGCCGACCGTCGCGAGGATGTCGGCCAGGTGCTCGTCCACCGACCACAGCCCGCGCGCGGGCCCCGCGCAGGGGTCGACCGCCTTCTCCTCGTCGCCATGGCCGTGATCGCCGTGATCGCCGTGGTCCTGGCCGTCGTGGTCCTGGCCGTCGTGGGACGGCGACGGTGCCGCGCTGCTGCTCAAGGTGCTACATCTCCTCGCTGACGTATCTCCGGAGCCAGGCCCGGAAGTCCGGTCCCAGATCTTCACGTTCGCACGCGAGTCTGACAATGGCACGCAGATAGTCACCGCGGTCACCGGTGTCATAACGGCGGCCCTTGAAGACGACGCCGTGCACCGGACCGCCGATCTTCTCGTCCGAGGCCAGCTTCTGCAGGGCGTCCGTCAGCTGGATCTCCCCGCCGCGGCCCGGCTCGGTCTCCCGCAGCATCCCGAAGACGGCCGGATCCAGCACGTAGCGGCCGATGATCGCGTAGTTGCTGGGCGCCTCGTCCGCGTCCGGCTTCTCGACCAGGCCCGTCACCTTCACGACGTCCGCGTCGACGGTCGCCTCGACCGCCGCGCAGCCGTACAGATGGATCTGCGCGGGCTCGACCTCCATGAGGGCGATCACGCTGCCGCCCTCGCGCTCCTGGATCTCCACCATCCGCGCGAGCAGCGGGTCGCGGGGGTCGATCAGGTCGTCGCCGAGGAGCACCGCGAAGGGCTGGTCGCCGACGTGCGGGGCGGCGCAGAGCACGGCGTGACCGAGGCCGCGCGGGGCGCCCTGGCGCACGTAGTGCATGGTGGCGAGGTCACTGGACTCCTGGACCTTGGAGAGGCGTTCGGCGTCGCCCTTCCGCGTCAGGGCCTCCTCCAGCTCGTAGTTCCGGTCGAAGTGGTCCTCCAGGGGACGCTTGTTCCGACCGGTGATCATCAGGACGTCGGAGAGGCCGGCCGCGACGGCCTCCTCGACGACGTACTGGATGGCCGGCTTGTCGACGACCGGCAGCATCTCCTTCGGCGTCGCCTTGGTCGCCGGGAGGAAGCGGGTTCCGAGGCCGGCGGCGGGGATGACAGCCTTGCTGATCCGGCCCAGCCTGGGGAGCGAGTGATTCATGCGGTGCACCTTAGCCGTTCGGAATGAGAGGAAGATGTGGCTTCGGTTAACTTCCTTCACATAAAGACAGTTTCGAGAGTTTGGCGAGATCGCATGGGACCGACATGACACCTGAGATGTCCGAAAAGACCGTGCTGCGCGGCCGACTTCTGGCCGCCCGCGCCACGCTGAGCACCGATTCCCTGGCCCGCACGGCCGAATCCCTCGCCCGCCGGGGACTGGAACTCGCCGAACTCGCGGAGGCGTCCACGGTCGCCGCCTATGTGTCCGTGGGCCGCGAGCCGGGCACGCGCGCGTTGCTCGACGCGCTCCACGCGCGCGGGGTGCGGGTCCTGCTCCCCGTGCTGCTCCCCGACAACGACCTGGACTGGGCGGCGTACGAGGGCCCGGAGGGGCTCGCGAAGGCCGGCCGGGGCCTGCTCGAACCGGTCGGGCCCCGGCTCGGCCCCGAGGCCGTGTGCGCCGCCGACGCCGTCCTGCTGCCGGGCCTCGCGGTCGACGGGCGGGGGATGCGGCTCGGCCGGGGCGGCGGCTCGTACGACCGGGTGCTCGCCCGGCTCACGCGCGCGGGTGCCGATCCGGCGCTCGTGGTGCTCCTCTACGCGGACGAGGTGGTCGCGCGGGTCCCGGAGGAACCGCACGACCACCCCGTGCACGCGGTGGTGACCCCGGAGGGAGTCACCCGCTTCCGGCCCTGATCAGGGCTTCAGCTTCAGCGTGTCCTTCGTCGCCGCGTCGACGGCCGCCTTGCCGTAGGACCAGTCGTACAGGTCGCCCTTCGCCCACGCGTCCGTCTGGTCGGTGTAGTGGGAGTTGAAGGCGTGACCGGAGGCGCCGGTGAGGTTGATCCACCGGGACTTGTCCCAGTCGCCGACGTTGACGACCATCCGCATCGACGGCACCCAGATGACCTCGTAGCCGCCGGCCGCGTTCCAGCCGGTGGCGTCGACGGCCGCCTCGCCGCCGCCCAGGTTCCAGGGGCCGCGGTTGAGGAGCTGCTGCACGACGCCGGGGCCGGCGGTGCCGAGGGTCTGGTTCTTCAGGGTCAGCTGGTGCAGCCGGCCCCAGCTCCAGGTGGAGACGTCCTTGCCGAGCTTGGCCGTCAGCTCCCAGCGCGCGTCCTTCATGGCGCGGGCGAGCAGCTGGTCACGGGTCTCGGTGGCCTGGTCGGTGCGGTTGCCCGGGGTGACCCACCACTCGCTCTTCTCCTGCTTGAGGAGCGGGCGGACCACCTCGTACCAGCGGTCGCCGCCGTCCGGCTGCGCGGAGTCGGGATCGCGCTGGCCGCATTCCCGTACGAGCTTGTTCTGCTCGTCGACGGGGCCGGTGGCGTCGGCCGGGCGCACGTTGATGCAGTCGCCCTCGGCGCGGAGCTCCTTGGGCAGCTTGTTGCCGAAGGACAGCTTGAGGACGTTGCGCCAGACCGCGTTGAAGTACGCGGCGGCGGCCGAGTCGGGCTCCTGGGTGTAGTCCCAGCCCTCCAGCAGCTTCTGTGCCTCGCGGACGTACGGGTCCGAGATGTCGATCTTCAGCAGGAGCGGGTTCAGGAGGGTCGCGATCTCGCTGCGGTTGTCCGTCTGCATGGTCCGCATGTCGTCCGGCGAGATCTTTCCGCCGTCCTTGATCTTCGACTCGATGAGGTCGTTGATCCGCTGGCTGCGCGAGCCGTAGCCCCAGTCCTTGGTGAGCAGGTCGGGGTAGGTCCCGGCGTCGATCACGGCCTGGTTGGCGGTGACGATGTAGCCGCGCTTCGGGTCGTACTCGTACGGCAGCTGCTCGAAGGGGATGTAGCCCTTCCAGCGGTACGAGGAGTCCCAGCCGGGGGCGGGCAGGGTGCCGTCGCCCTTGGCGCGCTGCGGGATCTTGCCCGGGGACTGGTAGCCGATGTGGCCCTCGGTGTCGGCGTAGATCAGGTTCTGCGAGGGGACCTCGAAGTTCTTGGCCGCGGCCCGGAACTGGTCGAAGTTCTTGGCTCGGTCGAGGGCGAAGATCGCGTCCATCGACCTGCCCGGCTGGAGGGCGGTCCACTGGAGGGAGACGCCGTAGCCGGTGCCGCGGTCGGGGGCGGCGTTGCCGACGGGTGCCTTCTGGCCGACCTTCTCCAGTTCGGAGGAGCGGTCGGAGACGAGCGGGCCCCGGTCGGTGGAGCGGACGGTGATGGTCCGGTCCTCGCCGCCGGCGACCTTGATGATCTCGTCGCGGACCGTGAAGGGCTTGACCTTGCCGTCGACGAGGTAGCCGTCGGGGCCGATCTTCTCCAGGTAGAGGTCGGTGACGTCGGCGCCGAGGTTGGTGAGACCCCAGGCGATCTTGTCGTTGTGTCCGATGATCACACCGGGCATGCCGGAGAAGGTGTAGCCGGAGACGTCGTAACGGCAGGTCGCCGAGACCGAGCGGCAGTGCAGGCCCATCTGGTACCAGAGGGACGGCAGCTGGGGCGCGAGGTGCGGGTCGTTGGCGAGCAGCGGCTTGCCGGAGGTCGTGTACTGCCCGGAGACGACCCAGGAGTTCGAGCCGATGCCGTTGCCGTTGGGGCCGAGCAGGGCGGGCACGCCGTCCAGGACCTCGGAGAGCGCGCCGAGCTGGGACTGCGCACCGGAGCCGTCCGAAGAACCGGAGGAACCGGAGGAGGAGTCGGAGCCGCTGCCGGGGACACCGCCCGGGGTCTCCCCGGTGGTCAGGTCGTCGTCGCCGTCGCCCGCCTTGCCCTTCGGGTCGAACTTCCCGGTGGACTCGTCCACCGCGCCCCCGTCGACGATCGGCTGGTGGAGCGCGTACGGGTAGTCCGGGTACAGCTGCTTGATCTGGCTCGCGCTCATCCGGCTCGTCATCAGCGAGCGGTCGATCTCGTCCTGCATGTTGCCGCGCAGGTCCCAGGCCATCGCCTTGAGCCAGGCCACCGAGTCGACCGGCGTCCACGGCTCGATCGCGTAGTCGTTGGTGAGGGCCAGGGCCGCGTACTCGACGGAGACGTCGGCGGGGTCCCGGTCCTTCAGATAGGCGTTGACGCCCTCCGCGTACGCCTGGAGGTACTTCTTCGTCTCCGGCGACAGGACCTTGTCGTACTCCTGCTGCGCGACCCGGCGCCAGCCGAGCGTGCGCAGGAAGGAGTCCGTCTCGATCTGGCTCTCGCCGAACATCTCCGAGAGCCGGCCCGCGGTCACGTGCCGCCGGACGTCCATCTCGTAGAAGCGGTCCTGCGCCTGGACGTAGCCCTGGGCGCGGAAGAGGTCCGTCTCGTTGTCGGCGTAGATCTGCGGGACGCCGTTCGCGTCGCGCTTCACCTCGACCTCGCCGGACAGGCTGTCGAGCCGGATCTCGCCCGTGGTCTGCGGGAACGAGGCCCGGACGGTGCTCACACCCCAGAACCCGCCGTATCCCACGCCCGCGACCAGAGCGAGGACCAGGACGAGGAGGATCAGGCGGGCGCGCCGCCCTTTCTTCTTGGCGGGAGGCGCGGTCGTGTTGGAGGGCATCGCTGTCCTTCGAGGGGCAGGGTGGTCCTGGAGTACGGGAGCAACCTTAGGCGCAGCGTCTGGAGGGCCCGGACGCGGTGTCCGGAAGAGAACCGTACTGGCGATCGAGGAGGCGCAAAGACGGCGTCAAGAAAACGTTAAAGATTAGGTAAGGTAACGAAGTGTCTGCCGCTGGAGGAACGATCCAGCCGCAGGCGACGGCCGCTGGAAGAACGCTCCAGCTGCATGTGAGGGGAAGGAACGGCCACTGACTGTCCACGAGCTCAACGAACTCCTGCTCATCAGCTCCCTCGTGCTGCTGATCGCGGTCGCGGCCGTACGGATCTCGTCCCGGAGCGGGCTCCCCAGCCTGCTGCTCTACCTCGGCATCGGCATCGCCATCGGCCAGGACGGCATCGGCAACGTCGCCTTCGACAACGCGGAACTGACCCAGGTCATCGGCTACGCCGCCCTCGTCGTGATCCTCGCCGAGGGTGGCCTCGGCACGAAGTGGAAGGAGATCAAACCGGCGCTGCCCGCCGCGGTCGTCCTCTCCACCGTCGGCGTCGCGGTGAGCGTGGGCATCACGGCCGCCGCCGCCCACTACCTCGTGGGCCTCGACTGGCGGCAGGCCCTGATCATCGGCGCCGTCGTCTCCTCGACCGACGCCGCCGCGGTCTTCTCCGTGCTGCGCAAGGTCCCCCTGCCGTCACGGGTCACCGGTGTCCTGGAGGCCGAGTCCGGCTTCAACGACGCCCCCGTCGTCATCCTCGTCGTCGCCTTCTCCACGGCGGGACCGGTCGACCACTGGTACGTCCTCGTCGGCACGATCGCCCTCGAACTCGCCATCGGCGTCGCCGTGGGTCTCGCCGTCGGCTTCCTCGGCGCGTACGGGCTGCGGCACGTCGCCCTGCCCGCCTCCGGCCTCTACCCGATCGCCGTCATGGCCATCGCCGTCGTCGCGTACGCCGCCGGCGCCATGGCCCACGGCTCCGGCTTCCTCGCCGTCTACCTGGCCTCGATGGTCCTCGGCAACGCCAAGCTGCCGCACGCGCCCGCGAACCGGGGCTTCGCCGAGGGACTCGGCTGGATCGCCCAGATCGGCATGTTCGTCCTGCTCGGCCTGCTCGTCACCCCGCACGAGCTCGTCCACGACTTCTGGCCCGCCGTCGTCATCGGCCTGGTCCTGACCGTGGTCGCCCGGCCCATGGAAGTCCTGGTCAGCCTGCTGCCCTTCCGCATCCCCTGGCAGGAACAGGCGCTGATGTCCTGGGCCGGCCTGCGCGGAGCCGTCCCCATCATCCTGGCCACCATCCCGATGGTGTCGGACATCGAGGGCAGCGAGCGGATCTTCAACATCGTCTTCGTGCTCGTCGTCGTCTACACCCTCGTCCAGGGCCCGACCCTGCCCTGGCTCGCGAAGGCCCTCAAGCTCGGCGACTCCGGGGAGGCGGCCGACCTCGGCGTCGAGTCCGCGCCCCTGGAGCGGCTGCGCGGCCATCTGCTCTCCGTCGCCGTCCCGGAGCACTCCCGGATGCACGGGGTCGAGGTCGCCGAGCTGCGGCTGCCCGCCGGAGCGGCCGTCACCCTCGTCGTACGGGAGGAGACGAGCTTCGTCCCGGGGCCCGCGACCGTCCTGCGGCGCGGCGACGAACTCCTCGTCGTCGCGACCGACCCGGTACGGGACGCCACGGAACGGCGACTCCGCGCGGTCGGCCAGGGCGGCAAGCTCGCCGGCTGGCTGGGCACGGGGGGCGCCACGGCGGTCAGCGAGCCGCACGGCACCGAGACACGCTTCCACCGCCATGGCCAGAAACGAACATCCGGTTAATCCGAGGCATTAATTCAAGGACAGGAGCGTTTTCCCAGGCAGGAAGACGCTCCTCCCTGTAGCATGAAGGCACACCTGATCGAACCAACTCTGCCTGACGCAGAGCTGGCGCGACCGTATGGCGGCCGTGGCGCCCCTCCGCAGTGGGGCCGGCCCGGTATCTACCGCAGTAACGCGCATGAGGACAGCTCTCGGCGACACCCGCACCACCGTGCCGGGGCGCGCTACCAGGCGGCAGAAAGGCCAGGACCGTGGCGTCCACGGTCATCTCGGACAAGCGGCCCGGCTACGGGCAGCTTCTGCGCACACCCGGTGCGTTGTCCTTCCTGCTCCCCGGCTTCGCCGCACGGCAGCCCTTCGCGATGCTGACCATCGGCATCGTCCTGCTCGTCCAGCACACCACCGGCTCCTTCGGCAGCGCCGGCGCGGTCGCCGCCGTCACCGGCGTCTCGATGGCGCTGTTCGCACCGCAGAGCGGCAAGCTCGCCGACCGCTTCGGCCAGCGCGCCGTCCTGATCCCCGGCGTCCTCGTCCACACCGCGTCCGTCTCGCTGCTCGTGGTGCTCGCCCTGGGCGGCGCCCCGCTGTGGGCCCTCTTCCTGGCCGCCGTGCCCGCCGGCGCCTCCGTGCCGCAGGTCGGCCCGATGGTCCGGGCGCGCTGGGCCGCCAAGCTGGACGGCACCCCGCTGATGCCGACGGCCGCGGCCTTCGAGTCCGTCACCGACGAGTTCACCTTCGTCGTCGGCCCCGTCCTCGCGACCGCCCTGTGCACCGGCGTCCACCCGGCCGCCGGCCTGATCGCCGAGGCCGCGCTCACCCTCTTCGGCGGGCTCTTCTTCGCCGCGCAGCGCGCCACCCAGCCCGCCTTCGGCATCACCGCGGCCGGCTCCTCGGAGCCGCACCGCTCGGCGCTCTCCATCCCCGGCGTCCGCGTCCTCGTCGTCGCCTTCCTCGGCATCGGCTCCGTCTTCGGCGGCATGCAGGTCTCCCTCACCGCCTTCACCGAGGAGATCGGCAACCCCGGCGCCAACGGTCTGCTCTACGGGGTCTTCGCCGCCGGCAACATGCTCGCGGGCATCGCCATGGGCGCCGTCGCCTGGAAGGTCGGCCCCCGCCGCCGTCTGATCCTCGGCTACGCCGGCCTCACCGTGGCCGCGTCGCTGCTGTGGACCACGCACTCCGTGCTGCTCCTCGGCGCCCTCGGTCTGGTCGTGGGCCTGTGCATCGCCCCGGCCCTGATCACCGGCTACACCATCGTCGAGACCCTGATCCCGGCGTCCGCCCGCACCGAGGCCTTCACCTGGCTCACCGGCGCCGTCGCGCTCGGCCAGGCCGCGGCCGTCACGGTCGCCGGCCGCCTCGCCGACGCCCACGGCGCGAGCACCGGATTCCTGGTGCCGATGGTCGGCACGGCGCTCGCCCTGGCCACGCTCCTCGCCCTGCGGTCGCGCCTCACGCCGCGCGAGACGAGCCGCGTCGCGGCGCGTGGTATCGGTCACCGCGTGCCGGTGGCGGTGGACTGAACCCGCGGAATACGTCAGTATGGATTGTCGTTAGCACTCGATGAGTGTGAGTGCCAGGAGGAAGACAAGTGCCGACCTACCAGTACCAGTGCACCGAGTGCGGCGAAGGCCTCGAGGCGGTGCAGAAGTTCACCGATGACGCGCTGACCGAGTGCCCCCAGTGCAAGGGCCGCCTGAAGAAGGTGTTCTCGGCCGTCGGCATCGTCTTCAAGGGATCCGGCTTCTACCGGAACGACAGCCGCGGCTCGTCGTCCAGCAGCTCGCCGGCCGCGTCGAAGTCCTCGACCCCGTCGTCCTCGTCCACGTCGTCCTCGACGTCGGACGCCAAGCCGGCCGCGTCGACCTCTTCGTCGTCCGCCTCCGCCTCCTCGACGTCCTCGTCGAGCACCGGAAGCTCGGCCGCCTGACCGCCGCCTGCCCCTGCACGAGCCTGATGTCAGGACGCAGTCCGTACGTTCTTCGCCGAGGGCCCCGTCGTTCGCGACGGGGCCCTCGGCGTTTCCCGGCGTCCCGCCTAGGGTGATCGCCATGGCGAACCAAGGCGCGTACGCGGACATCGGCGTGATCGGCGGCTCCGGCCTCCACTCCTTCCTCGAGGACGTCACGGAGGTGTCCGTCGACACCCCGTACGGCAGCCCAAGCGACTCCCTCCTCCTCGGCGAGATCGCCGGCCGGCAGGTCGCCTTCCTGCCCCGTCACGGCCGCGGCCACAGCGTCCCGCCGCACCGCATCAACTACCGCGCCAACCTCTGGGCCCTGCGCTCCGTGGGCGTCCGGCAGATCCTCGGACCCTGCGCGGTCGGCGGACTCCGCGAGGAGTACGGGCCGGGCACGCTCGTCGTCCCGGACCAGCTCGTCGACCGTACGAAGGCCCGCGCGCAGACCTACTTCGACGGGGAGCGGCGGGCCGACGGGGCCGTGCCCCGCGTCGTCCACGTGACCTTCGCCGACCCGTACTGCCCGGACGGGCGGCGGGTCGCCGTCAAGGCCGCCCGGGGGCGGGACTGGGACCCGGTCGACGGCGGCACGATGGTCGTGATCGAGGGGCCGCGCTTCTCCACCCGGGCCGAGTCCCGGTGGCACGCCGCGGCCGGCTGGTCGGTCGTCGGCATGACCGGGCACCCCGAGGCCGTCCTCGCCCGTGAGCTGGGCCTCTGCTACACCTCGCTGGCGCTCGTCACCGACCTGGACGCGGGCGCCGAGACCGGCGAGGGCGTCTCCCACACCGAGGTGCTGCGGGTGTTCGGCGAGAACGTGGGGCGGCTGCGGGAGGTGCTGTTCGACGCCGTGGGCGCGCTGCCCGCGACCTTGGACCGGGACTGCCTGTGCACGCGGGCGCACGAGGGCTGGGACCTGGGCATCGAGCTGCCGTGAACCTCTCGGGAGGGGGATCGAGCGCCGTGAATCCACCGGGAGGGTGAGGGAGTTGTCCACAGGCGGTGGGTGATCCCCAGGCTTGAGCGGGGAGTCGGCGCGGGCCGGAGAGTGGGAGCCGCTCCCATTTCCGACCAGGACGGCGGCACCCATGATGACCCACCCCTTCCCCTCCCCCTCCCCCGTTCCGGCGCCGTGCGTGGTGCCGCCCTTCGAGCCCCTGCGGGTGCGGGGCGCCAGGCTCCGGCTGCGCAGGGCGCTGCGACGCGGGCGCTGGGCCCCCGCGGTGCTCCTGGCCCTCGTGGCGGCGGCCCTCGCCGTCGCGGGCGGCGGCCCGCCACCGCCCGCCGGGGCGGCGCCCCCGCCGGGCGACCGGATCGCCCCCACCGCGGCTCGCGCACGGCCGTCCGTCGCCGTCCGCCTGGTGTCCGCTCCGGTACGGATCGCCGACGCCGCGACCGTACGGCTGCTGCGTCCCGGCGACCGGGTCGACGTGATCGCCGCGCCCAACTCGCCGCTCGGCGGGGAGGGTGAGGCCCGGGTGGTCGCGACGGGCGCCCGAGTGGCCGAAGTTCCGCACCCGGGTGAGACTCGTTCGGACGGAGGGGCGCTCGTCGTCCTGTCGGTGCCGCGGTCGACGGCCGCAGCGCTGGCAGGCGCCGGTGTCACGTCCCAACTGGCAGTGACAGTGTGCTGATTCGCACTGACAACCTGTCAATTCACCGGTCCGTGTGTACGGATTGGACGGCTCTGCGCCGTTCGCGGCCTAATGGCACCGCACACAGCAGCACAAGCGACGAAAGGCACCTTGGTGGCCGAGAAGAAGGAAAGTCTGATGGGCGGCTTCAAAGCCTTCCTGATGCGTGGCAACGTGATCGACCTGGCCGTGGCCGTCGTCATCGGTGCCGCGTTCACCAACATCGTGAACTCGGTGGTCAAGGGCATCATCAACCCGGTCGTCGGCGCCTTCGGCACGAAGGACCTGGAGAGCTACTCGTCCTGCATCAAGGACTCGTGCGTGGTCGTCAACGGCGAGGTGCAGGGCATCCAGCTCCAGTGGGGCCTGGTCCTCAGCGCGGTCCTCAGCTTCCTGATCACCGCGGCCGTCGTCTACTTCCTGATGGTCCTGCCCATGGCGAAGATCCTCGCGAAGCGTGCGGCGCACGAGAAGGCGAAGGAGGGCGTCGCGGAGACCATGGAGATCAGCGAGCTGGAGGTCCTCAAGGAGATCCGCGACCACCTGGTCTCCCAGCGCGGCCCCGTCACGGGCACGGGGACTGGCACGGGGACGGGCACGGGCACGGGGTCCGGTGGCGGTTCGGGGACGCACCCCACCTCCTGACCGACAGCTCGTGCCGGTGTCAGAGGTGGTGCGGCGGCTTCTCGTCGAGGAAGCGCGCGAGGTCGGCGGCGCTGTCGCCGCCGGCCGGAGGCCGCTCGCCCCATCCACGGTCCGTGTCGTCCGCGGACTGCTGGTCCAACGGATCGTCGAAGACGAGTGCCGGCTTCGGACTGTTCTCGGGGCTGGGACGTACGCCGGGCCGCTTCGCGTCTCGCGGTCCATGGGCGGGGGCGGTGCTCATACCTCAAGGGTACGCCCGCCGCCCCGCCCCTCACCCCTCTGATCTGCGTATCTCCGGCCCTTCCGAAGCCCCTCAGCGATCCTTCGGATCGAGCAGCCAGAGGCCGAGCACCACCAGGAACGACAGACAGAGGAAGCCCGCGCCCCACCAGGCGGTGCCGGTGTCCCCGGCCATCCACTCGTCGACGACGATCGTCAGGCCCCAGAGCTGGCCGATGACCACCGTGAGCGCCAGCGTGAGGCGGGCCGTCAGCTTCGACGAGCGCTCCGGCTCCTGCTCCGTGCCGGCCCCCGGCCCCGGCCCGGTGCGGGTGATGCGCGGGTCGCCGTATCCGCTGGTCGGGCGGATCTGCGGATACCGCTCGTGCACGGGACGGTTCAGCCGCGGCTGCGCACTGCCCGGGGTGTACGCCGGAGGCCGGGGGGCCTCCGGGGCGGCGGGCACCGAAGCCGCCGGGGTCGCCGACGACGCCCCGGCGGTGACGGGGGTGACGGGGGTGACGGGGGGCTTCGACGGTTCCGGGGCCTCCGGGTCGCGGGGGAAGGCGTCGTCTGTCATGTGCGCTGACTCCTCTCCGGCACCGCGCCCCGCGCGGACGCGCCGGGGCAGCCCAGCCGGTCGGCGAGTTCGGGGCGGTCGTCGCCGAGCTGGCGGCAGAGGCCCTCGCGGGCGCTCTCGCCCGAGCGGGCCGTGCCGATCGCCCAGACGCTGCCGTCGGCCTCCTCCACGAGCAGCACCTTCGGCAGCCCCCGGGGCGGCGGGCCCGCCGTGACCTCTCCCGTACGGGCGTCGAAGATGCCTTCGTGGCAGGGGCAGTACAGCTCGCCCTCGCTGCCGCGGTCCTTGCGCCAGAGCACGGCGCAGGCGAGGTGGGTGCAGACGGCGGAGTAGCCGGCGAGGGTGCCGTCCTCCAGCCGGATGGCGACCGCGCGGTCCTCGGAGCCCGGGTAGCGGAAGGCGAGGGACTCCCCGGGCAGGATCACGTCCGCGATCTTCTTCGCCTCCGGTGGCCCGTCGCTGTCCCCGTGCCGGTGCAGGATGCCGGAGGCGACGGCGACACCGCCGACGGCGAGGCCGCCGGAGACGGTGGCGACGATCCGCAGGTAGTCACGGCGGGTGGTGAGGGAGTCGGCGGCGATCCGGTCGTGGAGCGCTTCCTGGGCCGCGTCGGAGCGGGGGTCCGACGCGGGCGGCTGGGGGTCGGTGACGCTCAACGGACATCCCTTCCATTGATCTCGACGACGGGAAGCCCACCGGGGACCGGCCACTGGACCTTGTCGGCGGGGACGACCATCGCCACACCGGTGGAGACGGTCGTGGAGCCGAAGGTGAAGGAGTCGGCGACCTGGACGCCGGGGCGTTCGGCCTGGAGCTCTTCGAGGGTTCCGTAGAAGAGGGCGCCGGTGGGGCAGACGGTGGCGCACATCGGGGCGAGGCCGTAGGCGGTGCGGTCGTAGCAGAGGTTGCACTTCATCTGGAGCTTCGCCTGGAGGTCGATCTTGGGGACGCCGAAGGGACAGGCGTTGACGCAGTTGGCGCAGCCGATGCAGCGGGTGGTGTCGGCCTGCTGCACGACGCCGTCGGCGGTGACGAGGATCGCGTCGGCGGGGCAGACCTCGGCGCAGGGCGCGACGGGGTCCTCGCAGTGCATGCAGACGGTGGGGAGGGAGGCGACGGAGTGGCCCTCGTCGGGGTAGTCGAGGTGGATCATCGACTTGCCCCGGTGGGAGTCGCATTCCCGGCAGGCGGAGACGCAGGCCTGGCAGCCGATGCAGCGGCCCGGGTCGATGAAGATCGTGCGGCCCATCATGTGCGGGTCAGCTCCTCTCCGCGGTGCCGCGGCCCTGGGGGGAGGTGGGGGGCAGCGGGTCGGTGCGGGAGACCTGGGTCTCCGGGTAGGCCTGGTGGCCCGGTGCGGTGGGTGGGGCGGGGACCTCGTCGATCCGCTCGGCCGCCTCGATGCGGGCGGCGCAGACCTTGTACTCCGGAATCTTGGAGCGGGGATCGAGGGCGTCGATGGTGAGGGCGTTGGCCGCGGTGGGAACCGGCCAGTGGTACGGGACGAAGACGGTGTCGGGGCGGATGGCCTCGGTGACCAGGGCGGGGAAGACCTCGCTGCCGCGGCGGGTGACGACCCGGACGGGATCGCCGTTGCGGAAGCCGTGGGAGGGGTGGACCTCGACCCAGGGCCGCGGGGTCTGTTCGACGAGGGCGCCCAGGCGGCGGGTCTGGTTGCCGGAGAGGAAGTGGGCGACGGTGCGGCCGGTGGTCAGCGAGAGGGGGAACTCCTCGCTGTACGGGTCCATGGGCGGGTGCCATTCGACGACCTGCATGTGGATCTTGCCGTCGGGGTGGTAGGTGCGGCCGTTCTCGAAGAGGCGGGGGGTGCCGGGGTGCTCGGTGCTGGGGCACGGCCAGGCGATGCCGCCGGTCTCCTCCAGGCGCTCGTAGGTGATGCCGTAGTAGTCGTTGACGGTTCCGGCGGAGGCGACGCGGAGTTCCTCGAAGACCGAGCGGGAGTCGGGGAACTCGAACTTGTCGCCGGCGCCGAGCCGGCGGGCGAGTTCGCAGATGACCCAGGTGTCGGTGCGGACGCCGGCCGGGGGTTCCTGGGCCTTGTTGTGCTTGACGACCCGGGCCTCGGCGTTGGCCATGACGCCCTCGTCCTCGGCCCACACCGTGACGGGGAAGACCACGTGCGCGTTGGCCGCGGTCTCGGAGAGGAAGAAGTCGAACTGGGCGTGGAACTCGAGGGTGTCGTAGCCGTCCTTGACGGTGGCGTAGTTGGGCAGCGAGACGAAGGGGTTGTTGCAGATGCCGACGAGTCCGCGGATCTCCTTGCGCTGCATCTGCCAGACCATCTCCATCATGGAGGTTCCGGCGAGTGGGAGTTCGGCCTCGTCGATGCCCCAGATCTCACAGATCTGGCGGCGGTGCTCGGGGTTGGTGATGGAGCGGCCGCCGGGGAGGAGGTCGGACTTCTGGCCGTGCTCGCGGCCGCCCTGGCCGTTGCCCTGGCCGGTGATGGTGCCGTAGCCGGCGCCGGGCCTGCCGATGTGTCCGGCGGCGACGCACAGGTTGATGATGCTGAGGCAGTTCTCGACGCCCTGGGAGTGGTGCTCGACGCCGCGGGCGTGCCAGGCCATGGCCCGGTCCGCGCCGGCGAACATGCGGGCGACCTGGACGATCTGCTCCTCGGGGACCCCGCAGATCTCGGCCGACCTGGCCGGCGGGTACGCGGCGACCGTCGCCTTGACCTCCTCCCAGCCGGTGGCGTGTGCGGCGAGATAGGCCTCGTCGGTGAGGCCCTCGGCGACCACGACGTGGAGGACGGCGTTGAAGAAGGCGGAGTCGGTGCCCGGCTTGAGGGCGACGTGGAGGTCGGCGGTGCGGGCGATCGCGGTCTCGCGCGGGTCGACGACGATGAGGGTGGCGCCCCGGTCGCGGGCTCCCCACAGGTACTGGGTCATGACGGGGAAGCACTCGCCGACGTTGGACCCTGCGATGAGGAGGCAGTCGGTGAGGAGGATGTCGGAGAAGGGGTTGCCGGCCCGGTCGATGCCGAAGGCGAGCTTGTTGGCGCCGGCGGCGGAGACCATGCAGAGGCGGCCGTTGTAGTCGACGTGCCGGGACTTGAGCGCGACCCGGGCGAACTTGCCGACGAGGTAGGTCTTCTCCGAGTAGAGGCTGGCTCCGCCGAGGAGGCCGAAGGCGTCGTTGCCGTACTCGCCCTGGATCCGGCGGATCTCGGCGACGGTGTGGTCGAGGGCCTCGTCCCAGCTGACCTCGCGGAACTCCTCGTCGCGGTTGCGTCGCATGAGGGGCGCGGTGAGCCGGTCGGGGTGGTTGACCTGCTGGTAGGCGTTGATGCCCTTGGGGCAGAGCCGCATCCGGTTGATGTCGTGGTTGCGTGGTTCGACGCCGAAGACCTTGCCGCCGCGGTCGACGCGGAGGTACATGCCGCACTGGACGCCGCAGAAGCAGCAGTGGGTGGGGACGAGGGTCTCGCCGTTCTGGTCGGCGTGCCAGCGGTCGGCGGGGATGCCGCCGGCGTCGCGGAAGTTGCGGGTGCCGGGCGGGGCGAGGGAGGGATCGAGCGGCAGCGCCCTGTTCGGGTCGGTCGCGGTCACTTGAACCCCTTCTTCACGTGGTCGAGGTAGGCGTTGCCGCGCAGGACGCGTTTGCAGCGGGGGCAGTACTCGGCCCATTCGTCGAAGCCGAGGTCGAGGTCGCGCATGGTGCCCTTGAGGTTCTCCACGTAGGGGGCGGTGTCGATGGGCTCGTGGCAGCGGCGGCAGGTGAGCACCTCCTCGTCCTTGCGGCGGGCGGTGTACTTGAAGAGCTGCATGCCGACGGCGGCGGGCCGCTGCACGATGTGGAAGAACTTCCCGAAGGGGATGTAGATGAGGGTGAAGACGACCGACACCATGTGGAGGATCGCGAGGAACTCGTAGCCGCCGCCGTGCAGGAAGATCGACGAGAAGGTGAGCAGCAGCCCGGTCACGGAGATGACGATGAGGGCGAGCAGCGGCACCAGGTCGTAGGCGAAGCGCTGGCCGGTGATGGCGCCCCGGTCCTTCATGCGGCGCCAGAGGAAGTAGCCGGCGCCGGGGATGACCAGGACGGCGGCGATGTCGAGGCCGTGGAACATCAGCCAGCCGACGACGCTGAGGGCGTCGAAGCCGATGATCTTGAAGCCCCAGATCCGCATCTCGTAGCCGGGGCCCGAGCCGGTGGAGGAGGTGAAGGTGAACCAGCCCCAGGTGAGGGGGAAGGTGATCGCAGCGGCCAGCAGACAGCCCCAGAAGATGAGCTGGTGGGCGGCCCAGCGGGCGTGCGAGCGGGCGCCGAGGAACTTCTGGAAGCCGAGGTAGGTGGCGATCATCTTCGGCAGCGCGGTGGGCGCCGTGCGGAAGTTCGCGACGGAGAAGAAGGAGCCCCAGCCCTTGTGGAAGAGGCGGCGGGCGCCGGGGGCGGAGATCCAGACGGTGTAGCGGTAGGCGACGCCGAAGGCGAGGAAGACCGTGGCGACGGCGTAGGGCAGCAGGGCCGAGTCGAAGTCGCGGAGCAGACGGCTGCCGAAGACGATCGCGAGGATCAGCAGGACGGAGACGACGGTGCCCGCGAGGGTGGCGCGGCGGCGCACGGCTGCCGGGGTCTGCGGAGGGAGACCGGCGGCCGCCGGATCTCCCGGGGCGGGGCCGCCCGGTGCTGGGGCGCCTGGTGTGGGATCGCCCGGCGGAGGGGTCGGCTCGGCTGTCTGCGGTGGCTCGGTCACGCGGCCACGGTAAGGCCGTACGGGCGGTTTTGCCCTGTTTTGAGGGACTGTGGAGTGAGGGCGTCGCCCGGACGGGCCCGGGTGTCGCTCCGGGCCGGACCCCGGGCCTCCTCGGGGTTCCTCGGGCCGCCTCGGACCTCACCGGACGACCCGGGATCCGCCTCGGACCGCACCGGACCGCACCGGACCGCACCGGACCGCGTCAGACCGCGTGCAGGCCGTGGGCGCGGAAGACCTCGCGGACCTCGGCGACCTGACCGGGCGTCGGGGACGGCGTGTCGTGCAGGGTGAACGGCATGGCGAGTGCCTGCCACTTCGCTTCGCCGAGCTTGTGGAAGGGAAGGATGTCCACGCGGGAGACGTTGCCGAGACCCCCGGCGAAGGCGGCGACTCCCTCCACGTTGGCCGGGTCGTCGGTGAGGCCCGGGACGAGGACGAAGCGGACGTGGACCTCCTGGCCGAGGTCGGCGAGACGCCTTGCGAAGTCGAGGGTCGGCGCGAGCGGCCGGCCGGTGACCTTCCGGTACGTGGCGGGGTCCCAGGACTTGATGTCGAGCAGGACCAGGTCGGTGTCGCGCAGCAGGGCGTCGGTGGCGCGGACGCCCAGGAAGCCCGAGGTGTCGAGGGCCGTGTGCAGGCCGAGCTCGTGCTTCATCCGGTGCAGCAGCTCGCCGGTGAAGACGGGCTGGAGGAGCGGTTCGCCGCCGGAGACGGTGGCGCCGCCCCCGGAGGCGGAGATGAAGCGGACGTACTTGCCCGCCTCGGCGATCACGGCGTCGGCGGAGGTGCGCCTGCCGTTGCGCATCCGCCAGGTGTCGGGGTTGTGGCAGTAGAGACAGGTGAGGGGGCAGCCCGAGAGGAAGGTGACGAAGCGGGTGCCGGGTCCGTCGACGCCGGTGGACAGGTCCCAGGAGTGGACCGAGCCCTCGGAGGGACGCTGGGTCGCGGCGGCGGCCGGGGTGGCCGCCGGGGACACCGGGGTGGCCGCCGGGGTCGCGGGCGCGAGGGCGAGGCTTGTCATGGCGGGGCCTCCTTCGGAGGGGCCTTCGGGCGGTGCACGGAGGGACGGGGACACGGAGGGGGTGCGGAGGGACGGGGAGCGGAGGGGGTGCGGAGGGGTGCGGCCCGGGGCCGGGGGTGAGGGCCACCGGCCCCGGGTGCGGGGAGGGGCCGCCTAGAGCGAGCCGTGGAAGGTGCGGTTCAGGACGTCGAGCTGCTGCTCGCGGGTGAGCCGGACGAAGTTGACCGCGTATCCGGAGACCCGGATGGTCAGCTGGGGGTAGTTCTCCGGGTGCTCCATGGCGTCCATGAGGGTGTCGCGGTTGAGGACGTTCACGTTCATGTGGAAGCCGTCGCTCGCCGTGTAGCCGTCGAGGACGCCCGCGAGGTTCGTGATCCGCTCCTCGGGGGTGCGGCCCAGGCCGTCGGGGGTGACCGTGTTGGTCAGCGAGATGCCGTCCTCGGCGTCCTCGTAGGGGAGCTTGGCGACCGAGAGGGCCGAGGCCACGTAGCCGTGGGTGTCGCGGCCGTTCATCGGGTTGGCGCCAGGGGCGAAGGGCTCGCCGGCGCGGCGCCCGTCGGGGGTGTTGCCGGTCTTCTTGCCGTAGACGACGTTGGAGGTGATGGTCAGGACGGACTGGGTGTGTTCGGCGTTCCGGTAGGTGGGGTGCTTGCGCACCTTCTTCATGAACTCCTCGACCAGCCAGACCGCGATCTCGTCGGCCCGGTCGTCGTTGTTGCCGTAGGCCGGGTAGTCGCCCTCGACCGTGTAGTCGGTGGCCAGGCCGGACGCGTCGCGGTGCACGGTGACCTCGGCGTACTTGATGGCGGCCAGCGAGTCGACGGCCACCGAGAGGCCGGCGATGCCGAAGGCCATGGTGCGGCGCACGTCGCGGTCGTGGAGCGCCATCTCGATGCGCTCGTAGGCGTACTTGTCGTGCATGAAGTGGATGACGTTCAGCGCGTGGACGTAGACGCTCGCGAGCCACTCCATCTGCTCGTCGAACTTGGCCATGACCTCGTCGTGGTCGAGGACGTCGGCCGTGATGGCGCCGGTGTCGGGGCCGACCTGGGCGCCGGACTTCTCGTCGCGGCCGCCGTTGATCGCGTACAGCAGGGTCTTGGCGAGGTTCACGCGGGCGCCGAAGAACTGCATCTGCTTGCCGACGGGCATCGCGGAGACGCAGCAGGCGATGGCGGTGTCGTCGCCGAAGCGGGGGCGCATCAGCTCGTCCGACTCGTACTGGACGGAGGAGGTGTCGATGGAGACCTTCGCGCAGAACTCCTTGAAGCCCTGGGGGAGGCGCGGCGACCAGAAGACGGTCATGTTCGGCTCGGGGGCCGGGCCGAGGTTGTAGAGGGTCTGGAGGTAGCGGAAGGAGGTCCGGGTGACCAGCGGACGGCCGTCCTCGCCCATGCCGGCGATCGACTCGGTGACCCAGGTCGGGTCGCCGGAGAAGCCCTGGTCGTACTCCGGGGTGCGCAGGAAGCGGACGATGCGGAGCTTGATGATGAAGTCGTCGACGAGCTCCTGGGCCTGCTCCTCGGTGAGGACACCGGCCTCGACGTCCCGCTGGAGGTAGACGTCGAGGAAGGTGGAGGTGCGGCCGAGGGACATCGCGGCGCCGTTCTGCTCCTTCACGGCGGCGAGGTAGGCGAAGTACAGCCACTGGACGGCGTCGCGGCCGGTGACGGCGGGGCCGGAGATGTCGTGGCCGTAGGAGGCGGCCATCGCCTTGAGCTCGCCCAGGGCGCGGATCTGCTCGGCGAGTTCCTCGCGGAGCCGGATGGTCTCCTCGATCGAGCGGTTCCCGGCGGGGAGGGCGTTGAGCTCCTCCTTCTCCTCCTGCTTGACCTCGACGAGCCGGTCGACGCCGTAGAGGGCGACCCGGCGGTAGTCGCCGATGATGCGGCCGCGGCCGTAGGCGTCGGGGAGTCCGGTGACGACGCCGGCCTTGCGGGCGGCGCGGATCTCGGGGGTGTACGCGTCGAAGACACCGGCGTTGTGGGTCTTGCGGTACTCGGTGAAGACCTTCTCCAGGTCCGGGGAGACGGGGTAGCCGTAGGTCTCCAGGGCGCCGGCGACCATGCGCCAGCCGCCGTACGGCATGATCGCGCGCTTCAGCGGGGCGTCGGTCTGGAGGCCGACGATCAGGTCCTTGTCGCGGTCGATGTAGCCGGGGGCGTGGGCGGTGATGGTGGACGGCACGTCGTACGAGACTTCGTGGACGCCCTTGGCGCGCTCCTCGGGGAACCTGTCCGTGATGGCCTTCCACACGGCGGTGGTCCGCTCGGTGGGTCCGGCCAGGAAGGAGTCGTCACCCTCGTACGGCGTGTAGTTCTGCTGGATGAAGTCGCGGACGTCGACGGCGTCGCGCCACAGTCCGCCCTTGAAGCCCTTCCAGGCCCGCTCGTTCACCGTTGCTTCAGCAGGGGTCGCAGTCACTGCCCGCACCGCCTTCTTCGATTCATTCGATCGCGTTTCTGCCTACCTCCATTGCACCCCTTCTGATCGATCATTCCGGTCGGCATTGGTCACCTCCGGGCGGGCTTTGGTCCCGTTCCGGATACGCAAAAAGACCCCGCCGCGCGGGGTCTTTTTCCGGAGTGCCTCAGCTGGGGGCCTCGGCGCTCTTGCGGGCGTAGAACCACCAGGTCACGACCATGCAGCTGATGTAAAAGGCGACGAATCCCCACATCGCGCTGGTCACGGCCACCGAGCCGAACAGGGCCGGGATGAAGAAGAAGCCGTAGGCGGCGATGGCCGAGGTGAATCCGGTGACGGCGCCGGACTCCATCTCCGCCTGCTTCAGCGCCCTGTCGTATTCCGGGGTGCCTTCCGTGAGTCCCTTGAGGTGGGTTCCCCGGAAGATGACCGGGATCTGGCGGAAGGTCGAGCCGTTGCCGATTCCGGAGAAGAAGAACGCGGCGAGGAAGCAGAAGAAGAAGCCGTAGAACGAGCCGCCGTCGCTGCCCGAGGGCAGGAAGTTGATCACGCCGATGATCGAGACCGCCATGCCCACGAAGGACAGGATGGTGACCCGGGCACCACCCCACTTGTCGGCGATCCAGCCGCCGCCCCAGCGGGCGAGCGCGCCCACGGCGGGGCCCATCCAGGCGTACGTGGCGATCGAGTAGTCCGGGAACGTGGTCTTGATCAGCATCGGCAGGGCGGCGGCGAAGCCGATGAAGGAGCCGAAGGTGCCGACGTACAGCCAGGTCATCAGCCAGTTGTGCTTGCGCTTGAAGATGATCTTCTGCTGCTTGAACGGGGTCGAGGCCACCTTCAGGTCGTTCTGCCCGAACCAGGCGACGGCCGCGAGCACCAGCAGCACCGGGACCCAGAGGAACGCCGCGTTCTGCAGATAGACCGGGGTGCCGTCGGCCTTGTGCTGGGCCGAGCCGATGGCGATGGTCGACCAGGTGATGACGATCGGGGTCAGCAGCTGCACGACGGAGACGCCGAGGTTGCCGAGACCGCCGTTGATGCCGGTCGCGCTGCCCTTCTTCGCCTTGGGGAAGAAGAAGCCGATGTTGGCGAGGGAGGAGGCGAAGTTCGCGCCGCCGATGCCGCAGAGGGCGGCGATGGCGACCATCACGGCGTACGGGGTCGTCGGGTCCTGGATGGCGATGCCGAGCCAGATCAGCGGCACGATCAGCACGACCGTCGACAGCGCGGTGAAGCGGCGCTGGCCGACCATCGGGCCGAGGAAGGTGTAGAGGATCCGGGCGGTGCCGCCGGTCAGACCGGGGATGGCCGTCAGCCAGAACAGCTGGGAGGTCGAGAAGCCGAAGCCGACGTCCTTCAGGTTGGTCGCGGTGACCGACCACACCTGCCAGACGACGAACGCCACGAGCAGCGCCGGCACGGCGATCCACAGGTTGCGGGTGGCGACCTTCCTGCCGATCGACTTCCAGAAGAGCTCGTTCTCGGGCTCCCAGTCGGTGATCGGCCTGCCGGGGCGGTACTGCTCCGTGTCGTACGAGGCGGAGGGCCCGCCCGTCCTTCTGCTGTCCTGGACTACGGAACTCATGGCGCTTCCCTGACTTCCCTGTTCGGGGCTGAGCTTCGAGGCTTTTCCTTGCTCTTCCAGGCTGCGCCGCGGGATGGGGGCCGGGTCAGTGCCGATGGTCGTCGGACGGGCGGGCCTAGGTCGGGCCGCCGGGCGGGCCAAGGTCGGGCCGCCGACGGGCCTAGGTCCCCTCAGGGGCGGGCCATAGGCACCGGGAGCACCGGGAGGGTGACCGCCGGGTCGTCGAGGCAGGCGCCGGTCCGCAGGTCGAACTCCTGCTTGTGCATGGGGGACGCCACCACCGGCACCCCGTCCCGGCTGCCCATGATCCCGTTCGCGATGACATCGGCGCCCGAGAACGGGTCGCGGTTGCCCACCGCGTACACCTCGCCGTCCCCGTCCCGGAACAGCGCCGCCTCGGTGCCGTCGGCGAGGACCGCGGCCCGGCCCCGGCCCGGCTCCAGGAACTCCACCCCGGCCACGTGCGGCTCGAAGCGGGCCAGGGCCGCCGGGTCGTCGAGGACGGCCTGCCACTCGTCGCGGTACGCGGCCACGTGCCGGTCCATCTGCGCCTCCAGCTCCGCGCAGATCCCCAGCGAGTCCTCGATCAGGACCTCCCTGAGGTGGCCGGTCCCGCCGCCGAGCCGTTCCAGCCACGCCGAGGTGCGTTCGAGGCGCTCCCCGGTCCGTACGTAGTACATGAGGAACCGGTCGATCAGCGCGAACAGCTCGGCGGCCGAGAGGTCCGAGGCGAGCAGGTCGGCGTGGCGGGGGTTCGTGCCGCCGTTGCCGCAGACGTACAGGTTCCAGCCGCCGGCGGTGGCGATGACGCCGATGTCCTTGCCCCGGGCCTCCGCGCACTCGCGCAGACAGCCCGAGACCCCGCCCTTGATCTTGTGCGGGGCGCGCAGGCCCCGGTAGCGGAGCTCCAGGTCGATCGCCAGCTGCACCGAGTCGCCCTGCCCGAAGCGGCAGAACCGCGAGCCGACACAGGACTTGACCGTGCGCAGGGACTTTCCGTACGCCTGCCCCGACTCGAGACCGGCCGCGATCAGCCTGCGCCAGATGGCGGGGAGCTCCTCCTTCCGCGCGCCGAAGAGGTCGATCCGCTGACCGCCGGTGATCTTGCTGTAGAGGCCGTGGTCCCGGGCCACCTCGCCGATGACGATGAGCTGCTCGGCGGTGATCTCACCGCCCGGGACGCGCGGCACGACCGAATAGGTGCCGTCCTTCTGGAGGTTGGCGAGGAAGAGGTCGTTGGAGTCCTGGAGCGCGGCCTGCTCGCCGTCGAGGACGTGCCGCAGGCCGAGTTCGGGGGTGAGGGTGCCGAGGACGTTGGCGACGACGGGCTTGCAGACGGTGCAGCCGACACCCGCGTTCCCACCGGCACCCGTGCCTGTGGGGCTCCCGCCCGTGCCCGTGCCTGCGCCGGTGCCGCTCCCGCCCACGTCTGTGCCTGTGCCCGTGCCCGTGGGGCTCCCGCCCACGCCCGTGCCTGTACCCGTGTCCGTGCCCGTGGGGTTCCCGCCCGTGCCCGTGCCCGTGCCCGTGCGCGTGCCGCCGGAGCCGTACCGCTCCATCAGCTCGGTGTACGAGCGGATGTGCTCCGTGTGGATCAGTGCGTAGATCTCGGGCCGGGTGAGTTCCGGGAAGTGCTCGCACAGCCCACAGGACTTCTCCACGCCCGCCGCGTCGAGGACGGCCTGAAGCGTGTTCACACAGCCGCCGCAGCCCGTGCCCGCCTTGGTGCAGCGCTTGACGCCGCCGACGTCGGTCAGGCCGTGCTCGGCGATCGCACCGGCCACCGCGCCCTTGGTCACGTTGTGGCAGGAGCAGACGACGGCGTCGTCGGGGAGCGCGTCCGCGCCGGGCGGCTCCGCCCCCGCCGCCCCGGCCGGCAGCAGGAACGCCTCGGGCGGGCCGGGAAGCCGCCGGCCCGCGTGCGGCTTGAGGGAGCCGTACGCCTCGGCGTCGCCGACCAGGATGCCGCCGAGGAGCTGCCCCTCGGGACCGAGCAGCAGCTTCTTGTAGACGCCCTCGCGTCCGTCCGAGAACACGATCTCGGTGGCCCGCGGCCCGCCGTCCCGTCCGTCCGCGAACGGGTCGCCGAAGGAGGCCACGTCCGCACCGAGCAGCTTCAGCTTGGTGGAGGTGTCGGCGCCCGTGAACACCGCCGCCCCGGATCCCGCGAGCTGGTCGGCGACCGCCTCCGCCATCTGGTAGCCGGGCGCGACCAGGCCGTACACCCGCCCGTCGGAGGTCTGCGCGCACTCGCCGATCGCGTACACGTACGGGTCGGTCGTCCGGCAGCGCTCGTCCACCGCCACTCCCCCGCGGTCCCCGACCGCGAGCCCCGCCTCGCGGGCGAGCCGGTCGCGCGGCCGCACCCCGGCGGAGAAGACGACGACGTCGGCGGGGAGCCGCTCGCCGTTCGACAGCTTCAGGAGACAGGCCTTCCCGTCGGCGTCCGTCTCGACCTCGGCGGCGCCGACCCCGGTGTGCACGGCCACGCCCATCGACTCGATCGTCGCGCGCAGGGCCGCCGCGCCGCCGTCGTCGACCTGGAGCGGCATGAGCCGGGGAGCGAACTCGACGACGTGCGTGGCGAGTCCGAGGGTGCGGAGCGCCCCGGCGGCCTCCAGGCCGAGGAGTCCGCCGCCGATGACGACACCCGTCCTGGCCTGCTCGGCGTACCGGGTGAGGGCGTCGACGTCGTACAGCGTGCGGTACGTGAAGCAGCCGGGCGCGTCGGCGCCGGGGATCGGCGGCACGAAGGGGTACGAGCCGGTCGCCAGGACCAGGGCGTCGTACGGCACGACCGCGCCGGAGGTGGTGGTGACCGTGCGGGCGGCCGGGTCGAGCTGCTCGGCCGGGTCGCCGAGCCGCAGGTCGATGCCGTGGCCGGAGAGGAACTCGGGGGTGGAGAGACCCAGTCGGCCGGGATCGGTGCCGGTGAAGACCGAGGACAGGTGTACCCGGTCGTAGGCCGGTACGTCCTCCTCGGCGAGGACCGTGACCTGCCAGCCGGGGCCGCCGGGCACGGCGGGGTCGGCGAGCGCGCCGCGCTCGGCCAGCGCCTCCAGGAGCCGGTGTCCGACCATGCCGTGGCCGATGAGCACGAGGGTCTGCGTCCGCTGGGCGGCCATGGCGGTCTCCGTGGGGTGGGGTGGGGTGGGGAGGGGCGGGGAGGGGTGGGGGGTTCGGGTTCGCGGGACCGGCCCGGGTGCGCGGGACCGGCGGCCCGGGTGCGCGGGACCGGCTCGCGTACGGGTGGCCGGCTCGTGTGCGGATGCCTTCTCCTCCGACCGTAGGGGCGCCGGGTGGGCGTGTCGGGGCCGTGAAGGGCCCGAGGATCCGGGACTTGCGACCCCCCGACCGGGGCCGAACGGCGCGGCCGCGGGGCGGCGGCGCGGGCTTAGCGTGAACGGGTGGGGCCGCGACGACGAACGACACCGTCGCGCGGCCCCCGACGGGGCCGAAAGGCACTCACCGACCGCACGACCGGGGGCGGGTGGAGGTACGGATGACACCGCGCGACCTGGTCCTCGCCGTGCACGGGAGCACCGTGCCCGAGGCCGCCGCGACGATCGCCCGGCTCGCCGACTCCGTACGCGGACCGACCGGCGCGCCCGTCGCCGTCGGACACCTCGACCACCAGGCCCCCTCCCTGCCGCACGTCCTCGCGGACCGGCCCGGTGCGGTCGTCGTGCCGCTGCTCCTCGGCGACGGCTACCACCGCACCGTCGACATCCCGGCCGTCGCCCGCCCCTTCGACTGCGCGGTCACGCGCGGTCTGAGCGGCGAGCACGCCGTGGCCCTCGCCCTGTACGACCGGCTGCGGGCCGCCGAGCGGGCGGCCGGGGGTCCGGCGGACGCGGTCGTCGTCGCCGGGGCGGGCTCCTCCCGGCCGGGCGGCAACGACGGCACCCTCGCGGCGGTCCGGCAGCTGGGCCTGCTCCTGCCGGTACCGGTGACGGCCGCGTACTGCTCGGCGAGCACCCCGACCCCGGCCGAGGCGGTCGCGCGGCTGCACGCCCGCGGCTTCCGACGGGTCGCGGTGGCCACCCACCTCCTCGCCCCCGGCCGCTTCACGCGCGCGCTGGCCTCGGTCCCGGGCACCTGGGCGATCGGGGCCCCGATCGCCGACCACGCGCGCGTGGCACGGCTCGTGGCGGCGCGGTACGCGTCGGCGGGGGCGGGCGTGGAGGTTCCGATGCGCGTGGCATGTCTGCGGGAGAGCCTTCCGCTCTGATGTGCTGGGGCCATGACACAACCGTTCCTCCCCCTCACCGCGCGCTCCCGCGAGGAGTCGCACCGGGCGGCCACGCCCCTGGAGCTGTTCTTCGACCTGTGTTTCGTCGTCGCCGTCGCGCAGGCGGGCGCGGAGCTCGTGCACGCGGTCGCCGAGGGCCACGCGGGCGAGGGGATCCTCAACTACGCGATGATCTTCTTCGCGATCTGGTGGGCGTGGATGAACTTCACGTGGTTCGCCTCGGCCTACGACAACGACGACGTGCCGTACCGCGTCGTCACCCTCGTCCAGATCGCGGGCGTGCTGATCCTCGCGGCCGGGGTCACGCGGGCCTTCGCGGAGCACGACTTCCTCGTGGTCTACATCGGCTACGTCGTCATGCGGCTCGCGCTCGCCTCGCAGTGGCTGCGGGCCGCGCACCACGCCACCGATCCCGCCGAGCGGACGATGTGCCGGCGGTACGCGGGCGGGGTCGTCGCCGTGCAGATCGGCTGGATCGCCCTGCTCCTCGTGCCGGAGTCGGCCCGTCCGTGGGTCTTCCTCGTCATGGCGCTGGCCGAGATGTCCGTGCCCCTCTTCGCGGAGCGGGACGCGCCCAGCACGTGGCACCCGCACCACATCGCCGAGCGGTACGGCCTGTTCACCATCATCGTGCTCGGTGAGACCGTCGCCGCGGCGACGGTGGCCGTGAAGACCGGCATCGCCGAGAACGACGCCCTGGGCGAGGTGCTGCCGATCGCCGCGGGCGGGCTGCTGCTCGTCTTCGCCGCCTGGTGGATCTACTTCGTCGTGCCCGCGCACAACCGGCTGACCTCCAGCCGCGAGGCCTTCCGGTGGGGGTACGGCCACTACGTGATCTTCGCGGCGGCGGCGGCCGTCGGCGCGGGCCTGGAGATCGCCGTGGAAGAGGCCGTGGGCAAGGCCCACATCTCCACGCTCGCCGCCTCGTCCGCGGTGACGATCCCGTCCGCCGTGTTCCTGCTGTCCGTGTGGCTCCTCCACGCCCGCTACTTCAAGGTCGGCATCGCGCAGCAACTCGTCCTGCCCGTCTCGTCGCTCGCGATCCTGATGTGCTCGTTCGCGGGCCGCTGGGCGGTCCTGGCCGCGGGCGTCGTCGCGGCGGCGACGGTCGCGGTCGGCGTGACCCTGACGGCGAGGAACCCGGCGACGCGACCGGGCACGGGTCCGGGTCCGGGGACGGGTCCGGGGACGGGTCCGGGGACGGGTACGGCGACCGGCTGAGCCCGTACCCGTGGTAGGCAGGAGACATGACACAGCCCGAACAGCACGGGACGACGGACTCGATCACCGATGTGCGCGGACTGCGCGTGGGGCACGCGCGCGTGGCGGGCGCCGGGGCGCTGAGCGGTACGACCGTGGTGCTCGCGCCGGCCGGCGGGGCCGTCGCCGCCGTGGACGTACGGGGCGGCGGGCCGGGCACGCGGGAGACGGACGCGCTCGACCCGCGCAACGTCGTCCAGCGGATCGACGCCGTCGTCCTGACCGGCGGCAGCGCGTACGGCCTGGAGTCCGCCGCCGGGGTGATGGCCTGGCTGGAGGAGCGGCACCGGGGGGTGCGGGTGGGCCCCGATCCCTCCCACGTCGTGCCGGTCGTGCCGGCCGCGTGCGTCTTCGACCTCGGCAGGGGCGGCGACTTCACGGCCAGGCCCGGCCCGGCGACGGGGCGGGCGGCGGTGGAGGCGGCCGACGCGAGCGGGGACCACGCGCGCGTGGAGACGGGCGCGGTCGGCGCGGGCACGGGCGCCGTGGTCGGCGGTCTCCGGGGCGGGGTGGGCACGGCGAGCACCGTTCTGGAGTCGGGGATCACGGTCGGCGCGCTCGTGGTGGTGAACGCGGTGGGCTCGGCCGTCGATCCGGCCACGGGTGCCCTCTACGGGAGTTACGGGGACCACGGGGCGCCCGGGAGCCCCGGAGGTCCTGGAGGTCCCTGGAGTCCCGGGGGCTCCCTCACCGGCGGCCTGCCCTCCTTCCCCGATCCGGCGGTGCACCAGGCCGCGCTGCGGCGTCTCGCCGAGGCGCGGGAGGCGGCGGCCCCGCCCCCGCTGAACACCACGCTCGCCGTCGTGGCGACGGACGCCGTGCTGACCCGTGCGCAGGCGCAGAAGGTCGCGGGAACGGCGCACGACGGCATCGCGCGCGCCCTGCGCCCGGTCCACCTCATGAACGACGGCGACACCGTCTTCACGCTCGCCACCGGGGCGCGCGAACTACCGGAAGGTCCTGGGCCGCTGGCCCTGAACGAGATCCTCGCGGCCGGCGCGGACCTGGTGACGCGGGCGATCGTCCGGGCGGTGCTCGCGGCCCCCGGCGGCCTGCGCGGACCGGGCGGGGACTTCCCCTCGTACCGGGAGCTCTACGGCGGTCCGCACGCGGCGAGCTGACCGCGATCGGAGCCGTACTCCCGGTAACTGCAAGGGAGTTGAGCCGAAACGGCCCCGACAGGGCGGGAACTCCCCTCCGACGCCCTTCGTTTTCCGGAACCCCGGACGCGATGTCGGACCCAGGGACTACGTTAAGCAAGCACCAAGTGACATGCGGCGACGGCCTGGAGACCCTCTTGAACGATCCGCAGGATCCTCACGATCCGTACGAGACGACCGAGACGCACCTTGAGCGCCTCCTCGGCCGGGCGCTCAACTCCTTCGACCTGCCCGACTCGACCGTCGAGCGCCTCGGCACGGCGCTCGCGCACTCCAGCGCGCTCCACTCCTCGCACCACAGCGCGTCGCTGCACCGCGCCACCTACCGCCACACGTATCTGCTGAGCGACGGCTCCGCCCTCAGCCTCTGGGAGCTCACGCACAACGCCGGCCGGGACGGGGCCGAGCAGCACGAGCTGTACGCCGAGGAGTCGGAGGCCCGGCTCGCCGCCTCCCGCCTCCCCGCCGGCCCCCTGCCCGGCTGGACCGCCGAGCACGCCGACGGCCGCGCCCTCGACGAGGACGACGACCTGGAGCTGCTGAGCGCGCTCCTCGCCCGCCCGATACCCGCCCAGCCCCGGATGTACGTGCCGGACAACTCCGCCGACCACGCGCGCCGCGTCCTGCGGCGCGCGGAGAACGCGGACCGGCCGGGCCCGGCGACGGCCCGCCGGCTCCGGCTGGCCTTCGCCCACCACATCACCCAGGCCTTCGGCCGCCACTGCCCGGTGGAGGGGGGCCGGGACGCCGGCTTCACCCTCTACGAGCACCAGTTCCTGCTGCTCGACGGCAGCGAGGCGAGTCTCTGGGAGGTCGAGCACACGGCGACACCGGACGGACGCCACATGTGCGAGGTGTACGAGGACGAGCGCGCCGCCCGCGACGCGATGGAGTCCCGCTCCCGGGTCCGCTGACGTCCCCGAGGACGACCCCGAGGCGGCCCCGCGGTCGTCCCCGCGGTCGTCCTCGCGCCCCGGTCCCGCCCCCGTACGACTCCGGGGGCTCAGACCAGCGCGGGGGCGTCCGCGGTCTCCGTCAGGCGCTGGACGGCGAACGCCCGGTTGGCGCGGGTCTGTTCGCGGTACGTCTCCGGCAGGTCCGGCAGACCGAGCAGCCGGTCGCAGGCGGCGAGGGAGGCGGCGTGGTCGCCGACCCAGTACGCGGTGATCGAGTACTCGAAGAGCAGCCCCCACCGGTACACCCAGGGCTGCATGAACAGCAGGTCGTCGGGCTGCCTCCGGTCCAGGACGGCGGAGACCACGGCGTGGGCCGCCCGGTAACGGCGCATCTTCCGCAGCCGCGCCACCAGCTCGTAGCAGGCCTCGAGGCGCTCCGGCCGGGACTCCCAGGCGCGCGAGAGCGCGTCCATCGCGGTCGGCCAGTCACCGGACTCGGCGCGGAGGACACCGGACTGGAGCAGGGAGTAGTAGACCTCCTCGCCCCAGCCGCCCATGGCCGCGCGCCGCTCGTACAGGTCGGCGGCCTCCTCGGTGCGGCCGAGGTCGCGGTAGGTCTGCGCGAGATAGAAGACCGTGCGCGGGTTCGCGGGGTCGCGCTCCAGCTCGGCGCCCAGGAGGCGGGCGTCGCGCTCGAACTTGTCGTGGCGTGAGCCGCCGTCGGCGTAGTCCTCGATGACGAGGGCGTCGAGGTTCTCCTGGACGCGGTCCCCCTCGGCCGTCAGGTACTCATGGGTGACACCCTCGTACCGCCACGGCAGACCGGCTCTGACCAGGCGTTTGATGCGGTACTCCAGTGCCCCCTCGTGCCGGAGCATGTACCCGTCGGCGGTGAGCGCGGGCAGCGGGCCGTCCTGGCGGAGGACGTGGTCGGCGTCGAGGAGCAGGAGATAGTCGGCGCGGCCGTGGGCGTGCGCGATGTTCAGGCTGCGGTTGTGGCCGAAGTTCACCCACGGCTCCTCGCGCAGCTCGCCGGGAATGCCGGCGAGGGCGGTCCGGATCAGCTCCTGGGTCCCGTCGGTGGACCCCGTGTCCGAGATGACCCAGGTGTCCACGAGACCGCGGACGGAGGCGAGGCAGCGCTCGATGACCGCGGCCTCGTTCTTGACGATCATGCACAGGCAGATGGACGGCTTCACGGCAACACCACCTCCGGTGGGAGCGGGGAGCGGGGTAGGGGCAGCGATCGGGGGGCGACCCTACGGACGCCGCCCGCGCGCGCCGTGGCGGCGCGCCGACGGACCGTTCGAAGTTCGCCGTCGCATACGCATCCATTCGACTGTCCGCGCTAGGCCATGGCGTTGAGAGTGGCGCGAGACCGTCAAGACCTCGCAGGCGCAGTCCGATGAACCGACTAACGGAAGTGAGAATTCCGCTTCCTCGGACCTCACTCGCACCGGATCCGATCCGGTGGAGGAAGGAGCACTGCATGCGTCCTGATGCCAGGACCAGGTCCCCGCTCGGCCCGCTCCCCCGACGACGCCCTTGGCGCGCCGGCGGGGCCATCGCCTCGGTCGCACTCGTTCTCACCGGCTTCGCCTCACCGGCGATGGCCACCACATGGCCCGAGTCCCCCGAACTCGACGTCTCGGGCATGGCGACGACGAACGCGTCGACGGGCGGCCACTGCGAGGAGCGGCCCCCTCACCACCAGGACGGACCGCCGCCGTGGGAGCAGCACGGACCCCCGCCGTGGGAGCAGGACGGCCCGCGCCACGCAGAAGCGTCCGGCGGCTCTCCCTCGGCCGATTCACTCCAGGCGTTCCTGGACGAGCAGATCCAGCCCCTGGTCGAGGGCCGGCCGGCCGCCGCTCTGCGCGCGGTCCCGAGCAGTGGCGGCGACGACTGCAAGGCGGGCCCGACAGGGCCGCCCGGCCCTCAGGGGCCGAAGGGCGACACGGGAGCGACGGGCGCGACCGGGGCGACGGGCGCCACTGGCGCGACCGGAGCCACCGGCGCGACGGGCGCGACGGGCGCCACCGGGGCTGACGGGGCCACGGGAGCCACCGGAGCGACGGGAGCCACCGGAGCAACGGGCACCACCGGAGCCGACGGAGCGACCGGCGCGACGGGCGCGACGGGCGCGACCGGAGCCACCGGAGCTACCGGAGCAACGGGCACCACCGGAGCCGACGGAGCGACCGGAGCGACGGGAGCCACCGGAGCGACGGGTGCGACGGGTGCGACCGGCGCGACCGGCCCTGACGGAGCCACGGGAGCGACCGGCGCGACGGGCGCGACCGGAGCCACCGGCGCCACGGGTGCGACCGGAGCCACCGGCGCCACGGGCGCCACGGGTGCGACCGGGGCCACCGGCCCGTCCTCCTGCTACGAGATCGACACGTTCGCCCCCTCGAACACCGAGGAGTTCAGCGCCGCCCTCATCAACGGGAAGGCGTACGCCGGCCGGGCCACGACGGCGGGTGGACCGATCACCTGGGTCGACCTGACCGACACCCTGCCCAACGGCCAGCCCTCGAACTACCCCGCCAACGCCTGCGGCATCTCCTTCACGGACCAGGGCAACGACGCCTACGTCAAGGTCGTGACCACGGGCGGGGCCGTCTGGCAGACCCACGGCACCACCAACGGCCAGACCTTCACCTGGGTCGAAGCCTGGACGGCGCAGTCGCCCATCCCGACCCTGCGGACCCGAGCAGGGAAGGAGGAGTTCAAGGGCGACCTGGCCTACAGCGGCCGGCCGAACCACCTCCCGAGGACGCTGAACCGCTCATGACGGAGCGCTGAACACACCGAGGGGCGGTTCGTTCGCCGATACCGCGCCGCCCCTCGTGACCGGCCCCGGGCCGGGACCGGTCAGGCCGCCACGGCCACCCCGGTCCCGGTCGGGGCCAGTTCTCCTGCCGGTGCCGCCGCCTCCGGGGCCGGCTTCCGCAGGCCCTCGAGGAGGATGACGACGCCCGCGCTGACGACCGTGCCCGCGACGATCGCGAGCAGGTAGAGCAGCGGGTTGCCGATCAGCGGCAGCACGAACAGGCCGCCGTGCGGGGCCCGCAGGGTGCACTCGAAGGCCATCGACAGGGCACCGGTGACCGCGCCGCCCGCCATCGTCGCCGGGATGACCCGCCGCCCGTGCCCGGACAGGGCGAAGGGCCCTGCTCCCGGGACGATTCCCGGGACCAGGGCCCTTCCACGGCCGACTCAGTGGGTCAGCACCGGCTCCTTCTCGATCACGGCGTCGCCGTCATCGCCGCCGTCGCCACCCTCCAGGTGCTGCTTCGGCTTCGCCGGAAGCGCGAACATCACCAGGAAGATCACGCCGAGCACGACCGCCACCCAGCCCATCGCGTTCTGGAAGGCGTCGGCGAACGCCAGGCCCGCCTCCGTCGGGGACTTCGGCGCGGGCTTGCCGTCGATCACGCCGAAGAAGACCACCGACACCAGGCCGAGCCCGAGCGCGTTGCCCATCTGCCCGGTCGTGTTGATCAGACCCGAGGCCGACCCCGCGTGCTCCTTCGGCACCTCGGAAAGGACCGCGTCCGTCAGCGGCGCCACGATCAGACCCATGCCGAGACCCATGACCAGCAGCGGCGGAATCATCTGCCAGGACTCGATCTCCACCCCGTACCGGCCCGCCTCGAAGAGGTAGAGCAGCACGCCCGCGATCATCGTCAGCGCGCCCGCCTGGAGCACCTTCCGGCCGAAGCGCGGCACCAGCTTCTGCACCGAGAGACCGGCCGCGGTCGACACCGCGATGGAGAACGGCACACCGGTCAGACCCGCCCGCAGCGGGCTCCAGCCGAGGCCGATCTGCATGTACAGCGTCCAGACCAGGAAGAAGATGCCCATCACGACACCGAAGGTCAGCTGCACCGCGATGCCCGCCGCGAAGCTCTTCACCTTGAACAGCGACAGCTCGACGAGCGGCGAGCCGTCCTTCTTCGTCTTGTACTTCTCGTACGCCACGAGGGCGCCGAAGACGACCAGGCTGCCGGCCATCATCAGGTGGCCCCACAGCGGCCAGTCCAGCTCGCGCCCGCGCGTCAGCGGGTAGATCAGCATCAGCAGCGCGGCCGTCACCAGGAGCACGCCGACCATGTCGAGGCGGAGGGCCTTCGGGGCCTTCGACTCGGTGATGAACTTGCGGCCCAGGAGCAGGCCCGCGATGCCGACCGGCAGGTTGATGAGGAAGATCGGGCGCCACTCCAGGCCCGCGATGTTCCACTGCGTGAGCAGCGCGCCGAGCAGCGGGCCGGAGACCGCGCCCAGACCGATGATCGCGCCGAACATGCCGAAGACCTTGCCGCGCTCGTGCGCCGGGAAGGTGACGTGGATGATCGACAGCACCTGCGGCACCATCATCGCGGCCGCCGCGCCCTGGAGCAGGCGGGAGCCGACCAGCATCTCCTGGTTGGCCGCGAAGCCGCAGAGGGCGGAGGCGATCGTGAAGCCCGCCGTGCCGAGCAGGAAGAGCCGCTTGCGGCCGTAGATGTCGCCCAGCCGGCCACCGGTGATCAGACCGGCGGCGAACGCCAGCGCGTACCCCGCGGTGATCCACTGGATGGCCCCGAAGGAGGCGCCGAGGTCCCGCTCGATGCTGGGGATCGCGATGTTGACGATCGTGGCGTCGACCAGGTCCATGAAGGCGGCCGTCATGACGATGGCCAGGGCTATCCAGCGTCGCTTGTCGGACGTGTCGGTGGGGGCCGCGTCCGTGACGGCGTCGGCTTCGTGTGCACTCATACGGAGAAGATAAAGGCCATCTAGGTCAAATGATGTCCTAGATGGCCCTCATCCTGAAACGTATGACGGACACCCCGGTACGACTCCTGAATCTGCTCTCGCTCCTTCAGACCCCGCGCGAGTGGCCCGGAAGCGAGCTCGCCGAACGGCTCTCGGTCTCCCCGCGCACCATCCGCCGGGACATCGACCGGCTCCGCGACCTCGGCTATCCCGTCGAGGCGACGCTCGGCGCGGTCGGCGGCTACCGGCTCGTCGCCGGTACGGCCATGCCGCCGCTGCTGCTCGACGACGAGGAGGCCGTCGCCATCGCGGTCGGGCTGCGGGCGGGTGCGGGGCACGCGATCGAGGGCGTCGAGGAGGCGTCCGTACGGGCCCTGGCGAAGCTGGAGCAGGTCCTCCCGGCCCGGCTCCGGCACCGGGTCTCGACCCTCCAGAACGCGACGCTCCCCCTGACGCGGGGGGACGGCGCGACGGTCACCCCCGCCACCCTGACCGCCCTGGCGGGCGCGGTCACCGGCCGCGAGAAGCTCCGCTTCGGGTACCGGGCGGGCGACGGGGCCGAGTCGAAGCGCCTGGTCGAGCCCTACCGGCTGGTCTCCACCGGGCGCCGGTGGTACCTGGTGGCGTACGACCTGGGGCGGGAGGACTGGCGGACCTTCCGGGTGGACCGGGTGAGCGACCCGCTCGCCACGGGGGCCCGCTTCACACCGCGGGAGCTGCCGGCGGGCGACGCGGCACAGCTCCTGGTGCGCTCCATGTCGCGGGCGCAGCCGGAGCTCGACCTGGACGTCACCTTCGAGGCGCCGGCCGACTTCGTCACGGCGCGGCTCCCTTCCCATCTGGTCCCGACTGCGACGGGCCCGACGACGTGCCGCCTGCGCGCCCGCTCGACGGACTCGGTCGAATGGCTGGCCATCCGCCTGGCCCTGGTGGACGCCCCCTTCACGATCCAGAGCCCGCCGTCCCTGCTGACGTACGTGGAAGACCTGGCGGCGCGGCTGACCGCGTCGACGACGGGGTGAGGGCGGGGGTGCCGGGCGCGGGTGCGGGCGAGTGCGGGCGCGGGTGCGGGCGGGTGCGGGCGGGTGCGGGCGCGGGCGGGTGCGGGCGGGCAGGTGCGGGTGCGGGCGCGGGCGGGTGCGGGTCGCTCGGCCTCCGGCCGAGCGGGATGCTCCCACCCGCGCCACCCGTACAACCAGGACTCCGTCTGCGGGCCTCCCTGTGGGCCCCCTGCGCCGTCGGCGGCCGCAGCCAGGCGGGGCGCCCACGCACGGCGGGCCCGGCGGGGCCCGCCGTGCGCCGACGGCGGGCGACCCCCACGGGGAAGCCCGCAGTCGACATCTCAGCCGCACGGGTGGTGCGGGCGGGAAACCCGAGCCGGCCGCAGGCCGGGCACGTGCGGGCCCGGGGCCCGGGGCCCGGGGCTCGCCCCCGGGCGCCGGGTCCGCGCCGCGCGCCCGGGCCGCCGGCCGCCCTAGGCCACCGCGTCGAAGCCCGTGTCGTGCGCCATCTTCTTCAGTTCGAGCAGCGCGTGCTTCTCGATCTGCCGGATCCGCTCGCGCGTCAGACCGTGCTGCTTCCCGACCTCCGTCAGCGTCCGCTCGCGGCCGTCCTCGATCCCGTACCGCATGCGGATGATCGAGGCCGTCCGGTGGTCGAGCTTGTCGATGAGGTCGTCGAGCTCCTCGCTGCGCAGCAGCGTGAGCACCGACTGCTCCGGCGAGATCGCCGACGTGTCCTCCAGGAGGTCGCCGAACTGCGTCTCGCCCTCGTCGTCCACCGACATGTTCAGCGAGACCGGGTCACGCGCCCAGTCGAGCACGTCGACGACCCGCTCGGGCTTCGTGTCCAGCTCGGCCGCGATCTCCGCCGGCTCCGGCTCGCGGCCGTGCTCCCGGTTGAACTCGCGCTGCACCCGGCGGATCCGGCCGAGCTCCTCCACCAGGTGGACGGGGAGCCGGATCGTGCGGGACTGGTCGGCGATGGACCGGGTGATGGCCTGGCGGATCCACCACGTGGCGTACGTGGAGAACTTGAAGCCCTTCGCGTAGTCGAACTTCTCGACCGCGCGCACCAGGCCCGCGTTCCCTTCCTGGATCAGATCGAGCAGCGGCAGCCCGCTGCGCGGGTAGCGCCGGGCGACGGCCACCACGAGCCGCAGGTTGGACTTGATGAAGAGGTCCTTGGCACGCTCGCCCGCCTCGTAGAGGGCTTCGAGCTCCTCGCGGGACGCGCCGCCGGCCTCGGTTTCCACCTCTCCGTCGAGTATCTGCCGGGCGTAGACGCCCGCCTCGATCGTCTGGGAGAGCTCGACCTCCTTGGCGGCGTCGAGCAGGGGCGTGCGCGCGATCTCGTCGAGGTACATGCCGACCAGGTCGCGGTCGGCGATCTCCCCGCCCACGGCGCGAACGCTGCTGGCCCGTGCGGCCCCGCTCTTGGCGGAGGTCTGACGACGGGCGACGGCACGGGTTGCCATGCGTGCTCCCTTGCTGAGTAGGTCGCGACACCTTTTCGGGTGCCCTGCATCCGACGGAAACAACGACTGGAATCAGGACAGAATTCCCACCCGGCGCATGGATTTTCGCGATCATGCAGTATCCTGCGCGGCCGCCGCCCTTTCGGGCATGCCGCCGGCACCCACGGAGGTGCAGGTCAGACCGGGCACGGGGGTGATTCGACGTCGCTCGCGGGGTCCCCGACCACGCCGTCGGTGAGACCGCGATCACATGCGGCGTCATCCCCCAAGACGCGTGGACGGGCCATCGGGTTGCGCGCGGGCACGGACCATCGGGTGGCGCGCGCACGGGCCATCGGGTGGCGCGCGGGCCGGCGGAGCCCGTCTCGGTCTCCCGGACTAGGTCCCGGGCCGCCTCTCCTCCTAGGTCCCGCGCCCGTTACGGCCCGCCCCTCCCCCGCCCTAGCGTCGCCCCCATGAGCGACGCATCCGGCACCGACACCTCCGGCACCCTCGACGAAGCCCTCGAACGTCTCCACACCACGGGCCCCGAGCGCAACGGCTGGCTCACCAACCACGCCCCCATGGCCGTCGAGGCCCTGGTCCGCAACGGCCAGGCCCCGACCGTGCACCGCTGGCTGGACCACTACGCGCACAAGCTGGAGGAGCTGCCGCCGCCGTCCCGGCCGGTGACGGCCGACGGCTGGCGCGAGGCGCTCGGCGACCCGGCCCGGATCACCGACTGGACCCGTTTCTTCGGCCGCGAGCTCGACGCGCACCCCTGGCGGGAGGTCCTCGCCACCTGGTGGCCCCGGCTGCTGCCGGGGATCTCGGCCTCCGCCACGCACCCCGTGATCCGTACCGGTCACGCCGTGCGGACCCTCCTGGAGTCCGAGGCTCCCGGGGGCGGGGGAACGACCGCGCCCCGCCTCGCCGAGCTCGCCCACGCCCTCGGCTACTGGGCGGCCCGCAATCAGCCGCTGCCGCCGCTCGCCGCGCTGGCGGTGGCGCCGACGGCGGCCGCCGCGCTCGACGCCGTACCGCCGGTTCCGATGCGGGAGGGCGGGATCCGTGACCGGCTCCCGCAGCTGACGGCGTTCCCGGTCTGGGGCGCGGCCTCGGACCCCGACACCGCGAAGGCCCTGCTCACCGAGCTGGTCACGGCGGCCACGCACCGGTACGCGACCCACGGCCACGGCGAGCCGATCATGCTGGTCCACGCGGCGACCGCGCCCAACGCGGTCCTGCGCGCCCTGCCCGCCCTCCCCCGCGAGCTGTGGGCGCCGAGCCTGGCGGCGGCGTGGACGGCGGCGGCCGCGGTGACCGCCGCGTACACACCGCCGGAGCCCGCCGCGTACACCCCCACCCTCCTCAGCGCCGAGGAGGTCTTCGAGCGGGCCGCGGCGCACGGCGACGACCACACGATCAAGTTCACCGACACGGCGCTCGACGTCGGCGATCCGCTCGCCCTGGCCGCCGCGACCCGCTCGATCGAACTGAATCCACCGTTGCTCCAGTGAGCTCGTGCACGGTGGGGCCCGGCGGGAGAGGCGGTCCCGGTACCGGGCGGCCCCCGGGGAGGGCCGGACCCCGCCGGCTACCCGAACTGCACCGACCGCTTGGCGAGTCCCATCCAGAAGCCGTCGATGACCGACCGCTCCGCGTCGAGGTCGCCCGACGCGTCCGCCGCGCCCATCGTGACGAAGAGGGGGGCGAAGTGCTCCGTACGCGGGTGGGCGAGGCGCCCGGCCGGCGACTTGTGCTCGAAGTCGAGGAGCGCGTCCACGTCCTGCGCGGCGAGGGCCTCGTGCCCCCAGGCGTCGAACTCGGCCGACCAGCCCGGCACGCCGCCTCCGGTGTGGCGGAGGGCGGCCAGGTTGTGGGTGAAGAAGCCGCTGCCCACGATCAGGACGCCCTCGTCGCGGAGCGGGGCCAGCCTGCGCCCGATGTCCATGAGGCGGCGCGGGTCGAGGGTGGGCATGGAGATCTGGAGCACGGGGATGTCGGCGCCGGGGAACATCTCGACGAGCGGCACGTACGCGCCGTGGTCGAGGCCGCGGTCGGGGATGTCCTGGACGGGATGGCCGGGCGCGCGGAGCAGCTTGCGGACGGCCTCGGCGAGCCGGGGCGCGCCGGGGGCCGCGTACTGGACGCGGTAGTAGTGCTCGGGGAAGCCCCAGAAGTCGTAGACGAGCGGAATGGTCTCGGTGGCGCCGAGGGCCAGGGGGGCCTCCTCCCAGTGGGCGGAGACCATGAGGATGGCCTTGGGGCGCGGAAGGCCCGCGGACCAGGCGGCGAGTTCTCCGGGCCAGACGGGGTCGTCGGCGAGCGGCGGGGCGCCGTGGGACAGGTACAGGGCGGGCATCCGCGCGCGCGTGGCCTCTGTTTCCAGCGTGGCGTCCATGGCGACCACCTCCGGTTTCTCGATCTGGGGCAGGTTCTTGAAACTTCAAGCGTCCTGCCCCACACCGTAGACCTATGTAGTTCAACTTTCAAGAATGAGTCGTACGATTGGGCACCATGGGAGACATGACCGAACCCCGCTGGCTCACCGACGAGGAGCAGCACGTCTGGCGCGCGTACCTGCACGCCACCACGCTCCTCGAGGACCACCTCGACCGCCAGCTGCAGCGCGACGCCGGGATGCCGCACATCTACTACGGGCTCCTCGTCCAGCTCTCCCAGGCCCCGCGCCGCCGGCTGCGGATGACCGAGCTGGCCAAGAGCGCCAAGATCACCCGCTCCCGCCTCTCCCACGCCATCGCCCGGCTGGAGAAGAGCGGCTGGGTGCGGCGCGAGAACTGCCCCTCCGACAAGCGGGGCCAGTTCGCCCGGCTCACGGACGAGGGCATGGAGGTCCTCCGGCAGAACGCCCCCGGCCATGTCGCGGCGGTCCGCCAGGCCCTCTTCGACCGCCTCTCCCCCGATCAGGTGAAACAGCTCGGCGCGATCATGCGCGTCATGGCCGAGGGCCTCGAACCGGCGGACGCGGACGCGGACCTGCCCTGGCTCCGCTGACGAGCAGCGGAACCAGGGCAGGAGTCACACGACGTACGGGACGAGCGTGCGCGGAACGCGTACGCGCGGCCGGCGTGCGCAGGGAACGCGGAGTGCGGCCGGCGCGCGTGCGGAACGCGTGCGCACGAGGCGCGCGTACCGAACGCGTACGCGCGGCAGGCGCGCCTACGGATCAGTGCGCGATGACCGGCACCTTCATCTCGTCCTCCGCGCCCTCCCCGGAGCCGGCGACGACGCCGGTGTCCGGCTTCCCCGTGTTGATCAGGGTGAAGGCGATCACGGCCGAGGCGACCAGGATGCCGACGGCCCACCAGATGGCCGCGGTGTAGCCCTCGACCATGCCCTGGAGCTGGAGCAGCTTCTGCGCGGCCGGAGTGGTCGCGCCCGCCGCGTTGTCCGTGAGGTACGCGGTGGTCGCCGAGGCGGCGATCGTGTTCAGCAGGGCCGTACCGATGGCGCCGCCGACCTGCTGCGAGGTGTTGACCATCGCGGAGGCCACACCGGCGTCCCGCGGGTCCACGCCGTGCGTGGCGAGCGACATGGCCGGCATGAACGCCGTACCCATGCCCAGACCGAGCAGCAGCTGCGCGGGCAGGATCAGACCGGCGTACGAGGTGCCGATCTCCAGCTGGGTGAGCAGCAGCATGCCGATGCCGGCGGTCAGGAAGCCCGGGGCCATGAGCAGCCGCGGCGGGACGCGGGTCATGAGCCGCGTACCGATCTGCGTCGAGCCGATGATCATGCCCGCGATCATCGGGAGGAACGCGAAGCCCGTCATGACCGGGGAGTAGCCCTTCACGACCTGCAGGTAGTAGGTCAGGAAGAGGAACAGGCCGAACATCGCGATGACGGCGAGGCCCAGCGACAGGTAGACACCGCCGCGGTTGCGGTCGGTCAGGACGCGCAGCGGGAGCAGCGGGGACTTGACCTTCGCCTCGGTGAGCACGAAGGCACCGAGCAGCACGACGGAGCCGACGAACATGCCGATCGTGCCGGCGTCGCTCCAGCCCTCGGACTCGGCGCGGGTGAAGCCGTAGACGAGCGCGACCAGACCCAGGGTGGAGAGGATCACGCCGGGGATGTCGAGCGTGGAGCGGTTGCGGCTGCCCGCGGGCTCACGGATGACGAGGTACGCGCCGACGGCGGCGACGATCGCGAACGGGATGTTGACGAAGAAGGTCCAGCGCCAGTTCAGGTACTCGGTGAGGAAACCGCCGAGGATCAGGCCCACGGCGCCGCCACCACCGGCGATCGCGCCGTAGATGCCGAAGGCCTTCGCGCGCTCCTTGGCGTCGGTGAAGGTCACGGCGAGCAGCGAGAGCGCGGCGGGCGCGAGGAGCGCACCGAAGGCTCCCTGGAGCGCACGGGCGCCGAGCATCATGGCCTCGCCGGTCGCGGCGCCGCCGAGGGCGGACGCGAGGGCGAAGCCGATCAGGCCGACGACGAAGGTGCGCTTACGGCCCCACAGGTCGGCGATGCGGCCGCCGAAGAGGAGCAGACCGCCGAAGGCGAGGGCATAGGCGGTGATGACCCACTGCCGGTTGCCGTCCGAGATCCCCAGGTCCTGCTGGGCGGAGGGCAGCGCGATGTTCACGATCGTCGCGTCGAGCACGACCATCAGCTGGGCGAGCGCGATGAAGACGAGCGCCTTCCAGCGGCCCGGGTCGGGGTGGGTCACGGTGTTGACGGGGACTTTCGGCATGGGGGTAGCCACCTCTTGGCGCGTACTGGTGAAAAAGGACGTAAAGACAGGTCGAACCGGGGGAGTTCGGGTTACGCGAGCCGGAGTCGGTTCACGCGGGCCGGGATCCCCGAGGGAGGACGCTCACGACGAGCACACTCACGGCGAGGACGCTCACGACGAGCAGGAGTCGCGTCTCAGGTCCTCCAGGGTGGCGGCCTTCCCGGGCAGCTCGGAGCGCGCGGGCGCCTCCAGGCCGTCGAGGAACAGCAGCAGATGACGACGGACGAACTGGTCGAAGGACGCGCAGCCCGATCCGGGCAGCGGTCGGGTCAGCTGGGAGAGCGCCACCATCAGGTCCCCGACGCCCACGTCGGTGCGCAGCCGGCCGGCCCGCTGCGCCCGCTCCACGAGTCCCTGGACGGCCTCCTCCAGGCGGTCGCGCTCGGCGATCAGGTCGGGGTGGTCCTTGTCGAAGGCGCCGTCGAGCATCGGGCACAGGGCGCCGACGCGCTCATCGGCGGCGCCGAGGGTGAACCGGCGGAGGGCGGCGAACGTGTCGCCCTCCTCCTCGGCGGCCCGTTCGGCGACCTCGGTGACGCGGGCCATCAGCGAGAGGACGACCTCGTGGACGAGGTCGGTGCGCTCGGGGAAGTTGCGGTAGAGCGTGGCGTTCCCGACGCCGGCCCGGCGCGCGATCTCGTCGTAGGGCACCTGGGAGCCGAACTCGACGAACATCTCGCGGGCCGCCGTCACGATCCGCTCGCGGTTGCGCAGGGCGTCCGCGCGTGGGCGGGGTACGCGCCGGGCGGGCGCGGAATCGGCGACGGTGCTGGTCACGCCACGACCTCCTCTGAGGGTCATCTCGGGGATATCCGGGGAGGGAGTCCCCACTTCGCTGAACACAGTCATAAACGGGGACCCAGTCCCCGGTTATTTCCCCGAATGGATGTGACCTGGGTCACATCTCCCTCGCGGCCCGGCAGACCCGCGCTCGACCGCCTCTCGGGCTCCGCTCGGCCTCCGCTCGACCTCCGCTCGGCCTCCGCTCGGCCCCTGCCGGGCCCCCGCCCCGCGGTCCACCGATCGGGCCACCCGGCGCGCGCACCGGAAGCACTCGTCACAGAGTGATCGCACAGCGCGGCCCCGCGCCGACCGGATGGGGCCGCGCCGCCGACCTGCCCCCACCGGAGAGGCGCCCGTATGCAGCACCCCCGACGACGGATACGCAGACCCGTCGCCATGGCCGCGACCACGGCGCTCTCCCTCACGCTGCTCGCCTCCGCGAGCACCACCCTCCCCGGGCCCGCGCCGGCCTCGGCGGGCCCCGTGGCCGCCGCGCCCGACGGCGCCCAGCTGGGGCCCTGCCGCATCGCCACCACCCTGGGCGTGCAGATGTCGGAGGGGCTCCCCACGGCCCCCGGGTACGTGCGCTCCACAGGCCGGGTCAGGGCCCTGAACCTGATGGTCGACTTCTCCGACGCCCCCGGGGACGGCACCGCGATGGGCCGCTTCCGCGAGTTCTTCCCGCAGACCGCCGAGTGGTTCCGCGTCAGTTCGTACGGGCGGCTGCACTACCAGGCCGAGGCCCCGATACCCGACTGGCTGCGCATGCCGAAGGCCTTCTCGGCGTACGGGATCGAGCGCGGCTCACCGTACGAACCGGGCTACCGCTCCCTCGTCGAGGACATCGTCACGGCGGCCGACCCGAAAGTGGACTTCAGCGCGTACGACCTGGTCAACATCCTGGTCACGCCGAACGCCGGGCCCTCCGCCCTCGACACCGTCCTGTCCGTGACCTTCTCCGGAAACGACGACGCCCCCTACGCGGACGGCGTGCCCCTGGCCAACACGTCCTTCGTCTACAGCCGCCAGGACGACGGCTCCGGCAGCTTCGGGGAGACCGGCTACCGGGTCCTTCCGCACGAGAACGGGCACGTCTTCGGCCTGCCCGACCTGTACACGTCGGACGGCGGCGGGACTGTCGGGCACTGGGACATCATGTCCGAGGACTGGGGGGCCAACAACGACCTGCTCGGCTGGCACAAGTGGAAGCTGGGCTGGCTCGACAACGACCAGATCGGCTGCGCGTCCGGCCCCGGCACCGGCGACTACACGCTCACCCCGCTGGCCGTCGCCGGCGGCCCCAAGCTCGCCTTCGTCCCGCTCTCCGACACGTCCGGATACGCGGTCGAGGTCCGCAGCAAGGAGGGCAACGACGAGGCCGTCTGCGAGCACGGAGTCCTCGTCTACCGGGTGGAGTCCGACGTGGACACCGGCCACGGCCCGGTCACCGTCTCCGACAGCGAGCACGCGAGCGGCGGCTGCACGCGGCGCGCCAACGTCCACGCGGAGCTGTCGGACGCGCCGTACCGCCCCGGCGAGACGTTCACCGACCGGGCCAACGGCATACGGATCAGCGTGCTCGACGAGGACGAGAACGGTACGTACCGGGTGCGGATCACCCGGAGCTGAGGCGGCACCGCGCAGAGCCGGCTCAGCTCACGCGCCGCCGACCGCGCCGCCCTGCCGGCCGACCCGCAGGCTCCCCCGCAACTCCCGCTTGAGGAGCTTCCCGGTCGGGTTCCGGGGCAGCTCCTCCTCGCGCACGAGGACGTGGACGGGCACCTTGAAGGCCGCGAGGCGCGCGCCCACGTGCGTGCGCAGCTCGTCCACGCCGACGGCGGCGCCGGGCCGCAGCCGGACGACGGCCGCGACCTCCTCGCCCAGGAGCGGGTGCGGTACGCCGAGGACGGCGGCGTCGACGACGTCCGGATGCTGCTGCAGCACGTCCTCGACCTCGACGCAGTACACGTTCTCGCCGCCCCGGACGACCATGTCGGTGAGCCGGTCGACGATGGTCACCCGCCCGTCCTCGTCCACCCGCGCGAGGTCCCCGGTCCGGAACCAGCCGTCCTCGGAGAACGCCGCGCGGGTCGCCTCCTCGTTGCCCCAGTAGCCGCGGACGAGGGACTGCCCGCGCAGCCACAGCTCGCCGACGCCCTCGGCGTCGGGCCGGTCGATCCGCACCTCCGTGACGGGCGAGGGCCGGCCGACGCTGCCGGGGTGGGCGCGGTACTCGGCGCCGACGTTGGACAGGACGCCGCCGCTGGTCTCGGTCAGCCCGTAGCCGTTGCGGGGCTCGAGCCGCTCCCCGTACCCGGCGGTGATCCCGTCGACGATCCCGGGCGGGGCGGCGGCGCCACCGGTGCTGAGCAGGGTGAGGCTGTCGAGCGGGTCGCCGGTGGCGCGGGCGAGGTCGAGCAGCTGGAGGGCGGTGGTGGGGACGCCCGCGTAGTGGGTGACGCGGTGCTCCCGGATCAGTTCGAGAGCCCGGCCGGCGTCCCACTTCCGCATCATGACCAGGGTGCCGCCCGCCGCCATCACCCCGTAGAAGGAGGTGAACGCGGCCACGTGGAAGAAGGGGAACGTGGTCAGCGACACGGGCACCGGCCCCGTGCCGGGCACGTCCCCGCGCGCGAGGGCCGCGGCGGCGGCGAAGTACCGCGGGTTCATGGCCGCCCCGGCCTGCGCGAGGTGGGTGGCGACGGCGCCCTTGGGGCGCCCGGTGGTGCCGGAGGTGTAGACGATGGTGGCGTCGTGCTCGGGCAGGACGTCGACGAGGGGCGGCCCGAGGTAGGGATCGGCGTCGGGGACGTACGGCACGAAACCGGCGGCCCCTGGAGCGCGCCCGCCCTCCCCGTCCGCCCGGTCCTCGCCGCCCTCCTCGTCCGCCCGGCCCTCGCCGCCCTCCCCGTGGAAGACGATGCCGGGCACGTGGTTCCGGGCGGCCCACTCCCGCACCCGCCCGACCCGCTCCCCGTCGACGAGCAGCACCGCGGGAGCGCAGTCGTCGAGGGCGTACGTGAACTCGTCCTCGGTCCACCAGGCGTTGAGCGGTACGGCGACGAGCCCGGCGAGCTGGGCGGCCCAGAAGGCGACCTGCCACTCGGGGTGGTTCCGCATGGCGACCACGGCCCGGTCCCCCGGCCGCAGCCCGTACTCCCCGACGAGCCGCCGGGCAAGACCGCAGGCGGCGTCGAAGAACTCGCGATAGGTCGTCCGCCCGTCCTCGGACACCAGGAACACCCGGTCGTCATAGCCCCAGACGACCTCGACGAACTCCCGCAGCGTGCGGGGCCCGGAGGCGTACACCCCGTCCTCGACGGCGAAGGGCGCCCCGTCCGCGGTGAGCCGCTCGTCTCCACCTGGCACTGCCACCGCACAACCCCCTGAGCATCCGCTCGTCGTCCCAGCGCGGCGACGCTATGCGCACCCCCGAACCGGGTCAACCCCGACGGCCCGCCACGAAGCGGCGGGGCGGGGGGGGGCGGCGGTCGGGGTGGTGGTCGGGGGTGGTGCTGTGGCGGGGAGGGCCGGGGGCGGCGGGCAGGGCTGGGGGTGGTGCGGCGGGGAGGGCCGGGGGCGGCCATCGTGGCGCCAACCCGGCAACACTCTGGCGCAGCATGGCGCACCGTGGCGCCAGATGACTTGCAATGGCGCCATGATGGTGCCACTATTGCGTCATGGACCTCACCCCGTACGTGGACAATCTCCGCCATGAGCTCGGCGTGGCCGCCCAGGCGGGCGGCGACGAAGCCCGCGCCCTGGCGGACCGACTCACCGGACAGCTCGAGTCGGCCGCCCGGCTGACCCTGCTCAACGCCCTGTCCGACGCGATGGACGAGATCACCCGCGACCTCGCGCCCGGCTCGGTCGATCTGCGGCTGCGCGGTCTGAACCCCGAGTTCGTGGTGACCGCACCGCCGACCGCCGACCTCTTCGAGGAGACCGAGACCGCGCTGCCGGCCCCGCCGCCCCCGGTCACGACCCCCGTGGAGGGCGAGGACGGCGCCACCTCCCGCATCAACTTCCGGCCGCCCGCCCAGCTCAAGATCCGGGTCGAGGAGGCCGCGAGCCGCGAGGGACTCTCGGTCAACGCGTGGCTCGTCCGGGCCGTGGCCGCCGCCCTCGAACCGGGCAGCGCCCAGGGCCGCACCACCCGCAAGGGCACGACGGGCGTGGGCCCCGCCGTCGGCCAGGGCTTCACCGGCTGGGTCCGCTAGCAGCAGGCCCCCGGCACCGGGCCCGCCCCGACACGGGGCCCGCACACCTCACTGCCGCACCGAGGCACGTCACCCGGCACTCACCTCTCCTCAGTCAAAGGACGGCACAGCCATGCCTACGTTCGACACCCCCGCACCCCTCTCCGCCACCGTCGAGATCGAGATCGGGCGGGCCCGGATCATCGCGGGCAAGCGCACCGACACCGTCGTCGAGGTGACGCCGAGCGACCCCGGCGACAAGCTCGACGTCCAGGCCGCCGCCGAGACCAACGTGACCTGCACGGGTGGAAAGCTGCTGGTCAAGGGCCCCAAGAAGCGCTCGCTCTTCGGCAAGATCGGCGCCGTCGACGTGACCGTCGAACTGCCCGCCGGCTCGGATCTGACCTGCAAGACGGGCCTCGGCGAGCTGATCGGCGAGGGACTGTTCGGGAACTGCCGCCTCACCACCGCCGCCGGGGACATCCAGCTGGACGAGGCCGCGGCCGTACGGCTGAAGACCTCGCACGGCGACATCCTCGTGGACAGCACGACCGGCGAGACCGAGATCCACGGCTCCGGCCGGGTCCGGATCGGCCGGATCGACGGATCGGCGACGATCCGCAACCTCAACGGCGAGACCACGGTCGGCGAGATCACCGGCGAGCTGCAGGTGAACTCGTCCAACGGGCCCATCGGCGTGGGCCGCACGGAGTCCTCGGTCACCGCGAAGACCGCCAGTGGCGCCATCCGCCTCGGCGAGGTCGTCCGCGGCCGGATCACGCTCGACTCCGCCGCCGGCGGCCTCGAGGTCGGCATCGCCGAGGGAACCGCGGCCTGGCTCGACGTACGGTCCACGGCCGGCCGCGTACGCAACGAACTGGGTGCGGCGGAGGGCCCGGGCCAGTCCGAGGAGACGGTCGAGGTCCGCGGCCGCACGAGCGTCGGCGACATCGTCATCCGCCGCGCGTAGACGCCCGGCACAACGAACCGAGGGGGGACGGAAGCCCGATGGAACGCGGACCACAGACCAGCACCACCGGCGCCACCGGCACTCCCGGCGCCTTAGCCTCCTTCGTTCGCTTCGTGATATTCGGCGGCGGGGTCGGCCTCGCGTCCAGCGCGGCCGTCGCCCTGCTCGCCGCCCTCCTGCCGTTCGCCCTCGCCAACGCGCTGGTCACCGTCGTCTCGACGATCCTCGCGACCGAGCTGCACGCCCGCTTCACCTTCGCGTCGGGGCTCCGGCCCTCCGCCGGGCGCGGCCTGCTGCGCTGCGGTCTCCGCCACCACCTGCAGTCCGCAGGGACGGCCGCCGCCGCCTTCTCCGTGACCACCCTCGCGATGCTCGTCCTGCACGCGATCGAGAGCACGCCCGGCCTGGCCGTCGAGCAGACCGTCTACCTCTCCGCCTCGGGCCTCGCCGGCATCGGACGCTTCCTGGCCCTGCGTCTGTACGTCTTCGCCACGGCCCGCAAGCAGCCCGTGCCGGTCACCCTGGACCTCCACCGGTCTCCGACGCTCCGCGCGTCGCTCACCACGGCGTCCTGACCCGACTGGGAGCGGCGGCGATCCCCGCCCCGCACCACGCGCCTCTCGCGCCTCACGTACCCCTCACGTACGCCTCGCGTCCCTTTCGCGCTGCGGTTCACGCGCCCGCGTACCCACTCCGTATCGCCCCGTACGCCCGTACCGGCCCGTACCGGCCCATACCGCCCGCGCCGACCCGGATGCCTGCGCCGGCGCCGTAACGCACCGCCCCGCACCTCCCCACGCCGCCATGGCGCCATGTCGTGCTGCCCCACCGAGCTCCACCCCGCAACCCCCGCCCGACCGCCACCACCACCACCACCACCACCACCACCACCACCCGACGGGAGCCCACCGTGGCTACGTTCCTCTCCAAACTGGGCCGCCTCGCCTTCCGCCGCAAGGGGGTGACGCTGCTGCTCTGGCTGCTGGCCTTCGTCGGCATGGGCGTCGCCGCCTCGTCCGCGCCGACGCCGCCCGCCGACACGTTCTCGATGCCGGGCACCGAGTCGCAGGAGGCCTTCGACCTGCTGGCCGAGAAGTTCCCGGACGCGAGCGTCGACGGCGCCACCGCCCGGGTCGTCGTCCGCGCCCCCGCGGGCACGAAGATCACGTCACCCTCGACACGCACCGAGGTCGAGCGTCTCGTCACCGAGCTGGGGGCGTCGTCCCCGCAGGTGGTGGGCGTCGCCGACCCCTACAGGTCCCCCGCCGTCAGCATCAGCGGCGACGGGACCACCGCCTACCTGGTGGTGACGTACAAGGTCCCCGCGGCGGCCGTCGACGACGAGGCGCACGACGCGCTCGACGCGGCCACCGAGCAGGCCCGCGAGGCGGGTCTCACCGTCGAGGCCGGCGGTGACGCCGTGAAGATCGAGCAGGCCATGGGCGGCACGGGCGAGCAGATCGGCATCCTGATCTCCGCGTTCGTCCTCGTTCTGACCTTCGGCTCGATGATCGCGGCCGGAATGCCGCTGATCACCGCGCTGATCGGGGTCGGCATCGGCATCTCGGGCATCACGGCCCTCGGCTCCACCTTCGGCCTCTCCGGCACCACATCGACCCTCGCGATGATGATCGGCCTGGCGGTCGGCATCGACTACGCGCTCTTCATCGTGTCCCGTTTCCGCGCCGAGCGGGCCGAGGGACGTACTCCCGAGGAGGCCGCGGGACGGGCCGTCGGCACCGCCGGCTCGGCCGTCGTCTTCGCCGGTCTCACCGTCATCGTCGCCCTCGCCGGGCTCGCCGTCGTGAACATCCCGATGCTCACGAAGATGGGCCTCGCCGCGGCCGGCACCGTCGCCGTCGCCGTCCTCGTCGCGATCACCCTGGTCCCCGCCCTCCTCGGCCTCGCGCCGGTCAAGGTGATGGCCCGCAAGGGACGTCAGCGGTACGCCGTGAAGCCGCTGTCGGACCGCCTGCGGCGCAGGGCCGCCAAGCACGAGGCGAAGCTCGCCCGGAAGACGAAGCCCAACCTGGGCACCCGCTGGGCCCGTTACGTCCTGCGCCACCCCGTGGTCGTCCTGCTCGTCGGCGTGATCGGCCTCGGCACCATCGCCGTACCGGCCGCGAGCCTGGAGCTCGGCCTGCCGGGCGAGGGCCAGATGTCGACGCAGACGACCCAGCGCAAGGCGTACGACCTGCTCTCGGAGTCCTTCGGGCCCGGCTTCAACGGCCCGCTGATGGTCACGGTGCAGACCGGATCCACCGACGGCACCGATGCCACGGGCACCGACACCGGTACCGGCACCGCGACCGGCACGGGCACCCGTACCGGTGCCGGTGCGGGAGCCAAGGCCGCGGCCGACGAGATCGGCAAGGCCCTCGCGAAGACGCCCGGCGTGGCCTCGGTCTCGCCGGCCACCGCCAACAAAGCGGGCGACACCGCGATCCTCACCGTCGTCCCCACCAGCGGCCCGACCGAGAAGAAGACCGAGGAGCTGGTCCAGGCCCTCCGCGACACCGCCGGCGGCCTGGAGCGGAGCACCGCGTCCCGGATCCTCGTCACCGGCCAGACGGCCATGTTCATCGACTTCTCGCAGACCCTCGACGACGCGCTCCTGCCCTACCTGGCCCTGGTCGTGGGTCTCGCGTTCCTCCTTCTGATGGTGGTCTTCCGCTCCGTCCTGGTCCCGCTGAAGGCGGCCCTCGGGTTCCTGCTCTCGGTGGCGGCGGCGCTCGGCGCGGTCGTCGCGGTCTTCCAGTGGGGCTGGCTGGCCGATGTCTTCGGCATCGACGCACCGGGCCCGATCATGAGCACGATGCCGATCTTCATGATCGGCGTGGTCTTCGGCCTCGCGATGGACTACGAGGTCTTCCTGGTCAGCCGGATGCGTGAGTCGTACGCCCACGGTGCCCGCCCGGGCGAGGCGGTCGTCGACGGCTTCCGCCACGGCGGCCGGGTGGTCGCCGCGGCCGCGGTGATCATGATGAGCGTGTTCTCCGGCTTCATCGTGGAGGACAACGACTTCGTGAAGATGATCGGCTTCGCCCTCGCGATCGCGGTCCTCTTCGACGCCTTCGTGGTCAGGATGGCGATCGTGCCGGCGCTCTTCGCCCTGCTCGGCAGGTCCGCCTGGTGGCTGCCGAAGTGGCTGGACCGGATCCTGCCCCGGGTGGACGTGGAGGGCGAGAAGCTCGCCGCGACGCAGCCGGCGCCACACTCGCCCCGGCGGAGCACCCTGGTCGGCTGAACACCTCGCGGATCCACCGGATCCGGTGGATCCGCCCCGTAGCCCCATCACCCCATCACCGCATCACCGCATCACCGCATCGCCGCATCGCCCATCGCCCATCGCCCCGACAACTGGCGCCCCATGGCACCGGCCCGCCCAGGCCGGCGCCATGGGGCGCCTTTCCGCTGGAGGGGCGGATCCCGACAAAGACGCAGGCCAGAAGCGCAAGGCGCCACGTGGCGACACAAGAACGCAAGCATGGCGCCACAATGACTCGACATGGCGCCATCCCTGTGCCACGATGATGGCGCAAGCACGGCACGGAATGGCGCCAAACAAACGCCACTCCACGACCGGTCGCAGGCATCAAGCACACAGCTCACCCCAGCCCCACCGACCGACCCGGCACCACCCCGCGCATCCAGCCCCACCCCCGCCCTCCCAGAAGAGAAAGGCCCGCAGACCATGAGCACCACGAACCACCCCACGCACACGGCCACCGCAGCGGCCGCAGCGGCCACCGCGGCCACCGGCCCGCGCTCCACGGCGATCTCCGCGACCGGCCTGCGCAAGTCGTACGGCGACAAGGTGGTGCTCGACGGCATCGACCTGCGGATCCCCGAGGGCACGATCTTCGCCCTGCTCGGCCCCAACGGCGCGGGCAAGACGACGACGGTCGAGATCCTCTCCACCCTGATCACGGCCGACGGGGGCGAGGCCCGGATCGCCGGCCACGACGTGAAGGCCGACGCCGACTCGGTACGCACCCTGATCGGCGTCACCGGCCAGTTCGCCGCCGTCGACGGGCTGCTGACCGCCGAGGAGAACCTGCTCCTCATGGCCGACCTCTACCACCTGAGCCGCAGCGAGGGCCGGCGCCGTACCGCCGAGCTCCTGGAGCGGTTCGACCTCACCGAGGCGGCCCGCAAGAACGTCGCCACCTTCTCCGGCGGCATGCGCCGCAAGCTGGACCTGGCGATGACGCTGGTCGGCCGGCCGCGGATCATCTTCCTCGACGAGCCCACCACCGGCCTCGACCCCCGCAGCCGCCGCGACATGTGGGAGCTGATCCGGGACCTGGTCACGGAGCAGGGCGTGACGATCTTCCTCACCACGCAGTACCTGGAGGAGGCCGACCACCTCGCCGACCGCATCGCGGTGCTCGACCACGGCAAGCTCGTCGCCGAGGGCACGGCGGAGGAGCTGAAGCGGCTGATCCCCGGCGGTCACGTACGCGTCCAGTTCGCCGACGAGACCCACCTCGCCACGGCGGCCGCGGTCTTCGGCATCGCGACCCGGGACGACGAGGCGCTCGCGCTGCAGATCCCCAGCGACGGCTCGGTCACCAACCTCCGCGCCATCCTCGACGCCCTGGACAGCACCGGGGTCCAGGCGGAGTCGCTCACCGTGCACACCCCCGACCTCGACGACGTCTTCCTCACCCTCACCGGCAAGCAGAACGCCCCCACCGTCCCCGCCCCGTCCACCGCCGCCACCACCACTCAGAAGGAGTCGAACCGATGAGCACCGCGACCCTCGCCCCGGCCAAGCCGGTCAAGCCCACCCGCTCGTACGCCCTGCGCGACTCCCTGACGATGCTGCGCCGCAACATCAAGCACATGCAGCGCTACCCGTCGATGACGATCTCGATCCTCGTCATGCCGCTCCTGATGCTGCTGCTCTTCGTGTACGTCTTCGGCGGCGCGCTCGGCGCCGGCATCGGGGCGGGCGGCGACCGCGGCGACTACATCAACTACCTGGTGCCCGGCATCATCCTGATGGCCGCGACCTCGGGGGCCGTGGCGACGGCCGTGTCGGTCTGCACCGACATGACCGAGGGCATCGTCAACCGCTTCCGCACGATGTCGATCTCCCGCGGCTCCATCCTCACCGGCCACGTCATGGGCAGCGTCCTCCAGGTCGCCGCGGTCCTCGTCCTGGTCACCGGCGTCTCCCTGGCGATCGGCTTCAGGCCCGACGCCTCGGTCGTCGAGTGGGCGGCCGCCGCCGGCCTGCTCCTCTTCCTCGCCTTCGGCATGGCCTGGCTGTCCGCCGCGATGGGCATGGGCGCCAAGACCGTCGAGTCCGCGAGCAACGCCCCGCTGCCGCTGACCTTCCTGCCCTTCCTCGGCAGCGCGGTCGTCCCCCCGGAGTCCATGCCGACGGCCCTGCGCTGGTTCGCCGAGTACCAGCCCTTCACCCCGATCAACGAGACCCTGCGCGGCCTCCTGCTCGGCACGGACATCGGAAACGCCGGCTGGATCGCCCTGGCCTGGTGCACGGCCCTGTCCGCCCTCGGCTACTTCTGGTCCCGCTCGGTCTTCAACCGCGAGGTAACCCGCTGACCCCACCGGCCGCCCCAACGGCCGACCACCAGAGGAGGGCGGCACCGGGAACGATCCCGGTGCCGCCCTCGACAACACCCCATCACCTCAGCACACCCCCACACCCGTCCGCTACGCTGTCTCCGTCCGCCTTCGTAGCTCAGGGGATAGAGCACCGCTCTCCTAAAGCGGGTGTCGCAGGTTCGAATCCTGCCGGGGGCACAAGCGCAAAGGCCACACCTAAACGTTTAGGTGTGGCCTTTGGCATCTACGCCTGACACCAACGCCAGCGGTCACGTACGCCGGACCGTGTGCTGCGGCCAGGACCGAACCCTTTGGCGGCACTGGGCCGACCGCCCGGAGGAACCGCTGGAGCTCTGCCCCTTCCCCGACTTGGTCCGCTGACCTCCACAGTCGCGGGTATCGTCCGGACCGGTCGATCAGTCGGTAGGGGGCGGCATGTACAACGAGCGGCACGACGAGCGGCTGTCCGATGAGGAGCTGGAGCTGTTCGTCCAGTACCTGCACCGGTTCGCCAACCACGACGTGGACATCTGCCTGGCGCTCGAAGCCGGAGACACCGACAACCCCGTCTACGTGACGTTCTGCAGGGACTGTCCCCCGGTCGGGGACGCCTCGGACTACCGGCGGCCCTTCGCGGACCGGCGACAGCCGACGTCCACGGCTGACATCGACGACGGTGGATCGCGGCAGTCCCCCACGGCTCCTCGCGGCGACCGCGAGCAGCAGTCCGACCCCGGCAGCGCACACCCCGACCGAACCCCTCAAGCGGGTGTCGCAGGTTCGCATCCCGCCGGGGGCGCAGACGAGAAGACCATTCGGTGACGTCATCGGGTGGTCTTCGTCGTGTCAGCCCCGTAGGTCCCGTAGCCGGACGGAAGTGGGCGTCGTGAGCTTGTTGCCGTGGGTCGATGAGCATGTCGTCGTCGTGGACGCCGGGGTCGACGAGGTGTGGTCGCGGTTGCTGGTGAAGGTCGGGCGGTCGCTTTCCACGGCGGGCGGGGCGCGGTACGCGCGGGTCGTGGGGGCCGTTCCCCGGGAGACCGGTGGGGTGCGGCCGCTGGGTGTCGGGTCGGAGTTTCCCGGGTTCCGGGTCGCTCGGCTCGTGCCGGGGCGCGAGCTGGCGCTCGAGGGGCGGCACCGGTTCTCCTCGTACAGCCTGGTCTTCCGGGTCGAGGAGACGGCCGACGGTCGCTGTCGGCTGCGTGCCGAGACCCGTGCCGTCTTTCCCGGGGCGGCGGGGCGGGTCTACCGGGCGCTCGTCATCGGGAGCGGTGGGCACGCGTTCGCCATGCGGCGGCTGCTGGCCGGCTACCGGCAGCCGTGACCCGGCGTCGTCCGGCTCAGCGGCGTTCGTCGTGACGCGGCGTCGTCCGGGTCAGCCGCGTTCGTCGTGACGCGGCGTCGTCCGGGTCAGCGGAGTTCTTCCGGGCAGGGTGTGCCCCGGGAGAGCTTGTACGGGGCCGCAAGGCGGTAGACGCCGGCCTTCGGGGCGACCAGTTGGGTCCATTCGTCGCCCTCCGCGTCCGCCTCCGTCTTGAAGAGGCAGCCCTCCTCGTTGGCGAAGACCTTCGGGATCTCGGTGTCCGACTCCTCGCGGGCCAGCTTCGACGCCTCCGTCTCCTGCGGAGGTTCGATCTTGCCGCCGTTCTCGTCCACCAGGGCCAGCCACGGCGAGTACGGGACGCGGATGAGGATCCGGCCGGGGGTCTCGACGCGGATCACGACCTCGTTCTCCTCCGCGCTCTGCACCACCGCCGGCGCCTCCGCGAGGGGCGTCGGGTCGGCGACCTCGTACAGGCGCCAGTTCTCGTCCGACCACACCTGCTTCAGATACGGCAGGCCCTCGCCGACGAGCTCCGCCTCCTGCTCCGCTCCCGAGTCGGGCGCGCCCGTCGGCAGCACCACGTAGTGGACGGCCCAGCGGTGGAGCCACTCCTCGTAGTTCACGGAGTTCAGCGTGTCGTCGTAGAAGAGCGGGTTGCGCTCCATGTCCGCCTGGCGGTTCCAGCCCCGCGCCAGGTTGATGTACGGGCTCAGCGCCGAGGACTCGCGGTGGCTCGACGCCGGTACGACCTCCACCCGCGCCTTGCGCGCATCCCGTACCTGGAGCTGGTTGATCAGCGGCGCGAGCTCACGCGCCCAGGAGGCGTCCGGGGCCGTACGGATCACGTCGTCGACGCCCTTGAAGCCGATCCAGAAGTTCAGGCCGACGAAGGCCAGCACCAGCGCGTACCAGCGGCGTGAGCGCGGCGCCGTGTACGGCAGGGCCGCCAGCAGCACGACGCCCGCGAAGAGCATCGGGAGCCGCGAGATGTTCGAGCCGATCTGCGAGTCGATCAGCCAGGTGAGCAGCGTGCCGATCGTGTACACCGCCGCGGCGGTGCGGACCGTCCGCCAGTCCTTCGGGACGAGGAGGAAGGTCAGCACCCCGAACAGCAGCGGCAGCGCCGTCGAACCGAAGGCCATCGGCTGCGTGCCCGAGAAGGGGAACAGCCACGAGGACAGGGCGACGACGGCCACCGGGGCCAGACCCAGCGCGTACGCGCCCGGCCGGCGGCGGTTCAGGAACAGCGCCGCCGCCGCAACTCCCAGGAACAGACCCGCCACCGGGCTGCACGCCGTCGCCAGACCGGCGAGCGGCGCCGCCACCGCGGCCTTCGCCCAGCGCTTGCGGCGCCAGCGGTGCGGCCAGCAGAACACCGCCGCGACCGCGCCGACCGCGAACATCATGCCGAGGCCGAAGGTCACCCGCCCCGACAGGGCGTTGCAGAGGAACGCGAAGACGCCCGCGACCGAGCACGCCAGCGGATTGCGGACCGCCCGCACCCGCACCAGGATCAGCGCGGTCAGCCCCGCCGACAGCGTCCCCGCGATCATCATCGTGCTGCGCACGCCGAGCATGGACATGAGGTACGGCGACACGACGCTGTACGAGACCGGGTGCATCCCGCCGTACCAGGCGAGGTTGTACGCCGAGTCGGGGTGCCGGCCGACGAACTCGGCCCACGCGTCCTGTGCCGCCAGGTCGCCGCCGCTGTTCGCGAAGAAGAAGAACCACAGGATGTGGGTGACGGCCGCGAGGCCGGTGGCCGCCAGGACCGTGTAGCGGCGCTTCCGCCGCGGGGCCGGGGCCGGGGCGGTGGACGCCGGGGCCGGCCGCTGCGCCGGAAGCACTATTCGCGGGAGCGAATCACGCGACGCGCCAGATTCCGCGTCGGATTCCGCGTCGGATTCCGCGTGGGATCCGGCGCCGGAGCGGGCATCGGCAGGGGCGTCGGGACGGGCACCGCCACCGGCGTCGCCGCCGGCACCGCTACGGGAACCGGCACCGGCATCGCCACGGGCACCGCCGCCGGCATCGCCACGGGCATTCCTGCGACCGTCGGCATGGTCGGAGTCTGGGGCTGAGTCCGCGCGGTCGGCGCGTGTCGGCTCGGCGGTGGTCACTGCGGCCCTTTCCCGTGCTGCCCGTCTCACATCGCTCGCGTCACATCGCTCGCGTGTGTCACGCGTCGTACTCGTCCCCGGGAAGACGCTAACAGCTGGGCTCCCCTGAGAACCCGGGGAGCCCGGCCGAGCGGGTGGCCCCGGACCCGGTGACCGGGTCTGGCCGGGCGCCGATCCGGGTGCCGCGCGGGCTGCCGCCGGGGCGCCGATCCGGGTGCCGCGCCCGGTGCCCCGCCGGGGTGCCGCGCGGGGACCCCGACGGGCCGGGCGCCTGGCCTGGCGCCGGGCCCAGCGGCCTGGTGACCTGGATACCGCCCCGCCCGGCGGCCCGGTGGCCCGATGGCCGCCCGACCCGGCGGCCCGGTGACCGCCGGCCCCGGCGGCTCAGCCGACGCGCGTCAGCTTCTTGTCGAAGCCGGGCTCCGCCAGGTCCTGCTGGAGCGCGACCGGGGAGCTGACCTTGCCCGCGCCCGTGCCGATCGACACCTGACCGACGATGTCGCCCGCCTTGCCGGTGTGCGGGACGGCCTTGCCGCCGTCCGTCAGCGCCAGCTTCACCCGGAGGCCCGGCCAGCCGATGGCCTTGAGCTCCTTCGTCGCCACGACCGGGATCCGGCCGCCGAGGCCGTCGTCGACGTAGCCGAGGACCTGGCCCTTGCGGACCACGGTCGCCGAGGTGACGTCCTTCTGGGCCTGCTGGATCAGCTTGTAGCTGTTGTCGATGGCGAGCTGGAGCTTCTGGCCCAGCTGCTCCGCGTCCTTCGCACCCATCACGATGCCGAGGATGCGCCGGTTCTGGCCGTCGACGACGGTGTTCGCCGACCAGAGCAGATTGCCGCCCGCCGGGGTCGACGAGCCGGTCTTGATGCCGCTGACACCCGGCTTGAGCAGGATGTTGTTGTTGTTCTCGATCCGGCCGGGGATGCCGTCCACCGTCACGTTCGGCATGTTCACGATCTCGCGGAACACGTCGTACTGCATGACCGCCTTCGCCAGCTTCAGCTGGTCCTGCGGGGTCGACACCGTGCTGTCGAGCAGACCCGACGGGTCCGTGTACGTGGACTGGGTCATGCCCAGGTCCTTCGCGGCGGCGTTCATCTTCTCGACGAACGCGGCCTCCGAACCGGCGTCCCAGCGCGCGAGCAGCCGGGCCACGTTGTTCGCGGAGGGGATCATCAGGAGCTCCAGGAGCTCCTTCTCCGAGTACGTCTGGCCCGTCTGGACCCGCGCCGTCGACTCGTGCTCCGCCTTGCCCTGATCGGCGGCCTTCTGGTCGATCTCGATCTCGGGGCCCTTCTGGCTCCCCTTGAGCGGGTGGTCGCGGAGGATCACGTACGCCGTCATCGTCTTCGTGACGCTCGCGATCGGGGCCGGCTTCTGCGCCCCGTACGTCCCCATGGATCCGACGCCCTCGACCTCGACGGCGCCCTGTCCCTCGGTGGGGAACGGCAGGTTCAGCTCGCCGCCGCCGAAGGTGAAGGTCGGCGCCGCCGACAGCGTCAGCACGGGCGCGGGCAGCGGGCGGACCATCTGCACGATCGCAAAGACGATCAGGACCAGGAGGACCAGCGGGGTCCAGATCCGCACCCGGCGCACGGTCGTCCGCAGCGGGGTCGGCGGCGGGGGCGGCGTGTTCGTCAGCTCGGCGAGCAGGTCGAGCGGGGGCAGCGGCGGGAGCGGCTGCTGACGCGTCCGCTCCGCCTCGGCGAACGCGGGCACGGGCGAGGGCGCGGCGGCGGGTGCCGACGCGGACGGCGCCTTCGGCTGTACGGGGGCGGAGGCGGCGGGCTTGGGAGCCTCGGGCGCCTTGGGGGCCGCCGCGGCCGCCTGGGCCTTCTGCTCGGCCGGGATGTCCGCCCGCAGCGGCAGGAAGGTGCTGGTGCGCTCGCTGTCGGCGTCCCCGGCGCTCCTGCCGCCACCGCCACCGCTGCCGGCGCCGGTCAGGGAGGACGGAAGCTTCAGCGCGGTGGTGGGCTGGTCCACGGGCAGCCGGACGGCCTTGAACATGGTCGTCGGCTGGTCGACCGGCTCGTCGTCGACGTCATCCGAATCGGAGTCGGCACCGGAATCGGATCCGGAGTCGGAATCGTCGGAGGGAGCGTCAGCGGGCTCCTCGGCCGAGGCCTTCGCGTCCGCCGCGGGCTTCCGCGCCGAGAACCAGGATTCCGCGGAGGACTCCGCGGCCGTCTTCGCCTCGACGGACTCCTCGTCGGAGTCGTCGTCGGAGTCGTCGCCCGTCTCGTCGTCCGACTCGCCCTCGTCGGAGGCGGACTCGGACTCGTCCTCGGGCTCGTCGTCCTCCGGCCCGGACTCGGTGTCCGCCTCGGCGGCCTCGGCGGCCTCGTCCGGCTCCGCGTCGTCCGCGTCGTCCGCCTCGGACTCCTCAGGGGCGTCCCGCGGCTCCGACTCCGGCTCCTCCGCCGTCGCCACCCACGCCGCCACCGCGGCCTTCAGGCGGTCGCTCTCGGGCTCCGGAGCCTTCTCCTGCCCCGACGGCTCCGTCCGCTCCGTCCGCTCCGGCGCGGCCGCCGGCGCGTCGTCCTCCGGCGTCCGCGGCGCGAGCGTCTTGAAGACGGCCGTCGGCTGGTCCACCTGGACCGCCGAAGCCGAAGACGACGCAACCGAAGCCGCCGACGAGGCGTCCGACTCATGGAGCACGGAAAGCCGAGGATCCCTGCCGCCGCCGCCCGAGGCCTTCGTCTCCTGAGACGACCCCTGCTGCTCCGCCTTGTCGGGGGACTCGCCCGCCACCGTGCCTCCTCCATGCGTCGTGCGTACGTACGGACCATGTACCGGTCCGTGTACCAGTGTCCTGTGTGAACCCCTTGGCCCCCGTGCTAGACGAGAACGACATACCTACTGGTTCCCGGATGAACCACCCAGGCACTCTCGACAGATGAATGTGAGAGGGGTCACCCTGTCATTCATCCACGCGGGGAGGCATGGATGGGCAGGAGCCGCAGAACCATTCCGGAGGAGCTTCTGCTGCTCGCTCTGGACCCGACCACGGGTACCACAGCGCAGCCGCAGTCGCTCGACCTCGGCCTGGCCGGTGCACAGCTAGTGGAGCTGGCGCTGGCAGGCCGGATAGCCCCTGACGGGGATCGTATCGCCGTGGTGATGCCACGGCCGACCGGAGATCCGACCTTGGACTCCGCACTGGAACTGCTGCGCAGGCGTGGCAGTCCGGTTCGGGCCGTCCACTGGATCGGCGGGCCCCGACTGGGGCTTCGCCAGACGTATCTCTCGCATCTGGAGCGATGCGGCATGGTGCATGCCGTGGAGGGCCAGATGTGCGGGGTGTTGCCGACGACTCGCTATCAGGCGACGGACACGGCGATCAGTCGGGAGATCCGTTCCCGGCTGGACAGTGCGATCCGCACCGGCGTACCGCCGGACCCGCGGACCGCGGCGCTTGCCGCGCTGGCCCACGCGGTCGGACTCGGGAAGCACCTCTACCCCGGTAACGAAGGACGGTCGTCGCGGTCCCGGCTGCGCGATCTGATCCGGCACGACCCGATGGGCGGACTCGTGGCGCACGCCGTGATGGACGTCCAGAACGGCGCGGCGGCACAGCCGCGTCGGAGCGCCGCGGGTGTCCCGGCGCAGCCTCGCGGCAGCATGGCCCGCGCGGCGGCGCACTAGGCACCACGGACAGAACAGAACCAACCCGGGAGCCGCACAAGTGTGCGGGGCGGTCTGGACGGCCGCCCCGCACACGCGCGTCCACCGGCCGTTTCCGGCGTTCGGCCGGGCATACGTTGTGGTCGTTTTCCAGCGCACACCTGGGCTTTGGTGGCAGTCTGCCAAGCGGTAGATACTCACAGCTACGCAGCAGACAGCCGGAGGTGCAGTTTCCGTGGCGTCCAACGTCAACCCCACCGTCAGGCGACGCCGATTGGGCCAGGAGCTGCGCAAGCTCCGGGAAGCGAAGAACATGACGGCCGAGCAGGTCGCCGAGCGTCTCCTCGTCTCCCAGTCCAAGATCAGCCGGCTGGAGAACGGCCGTCGCTCCATCAGCCAGCGCGATGTGCGCGACCTGTGCGGTGTGTACGAGGTCGAGGACGAGCGCATGGTCGACTCGCTCATGCAGATGGCCAAGGACTCGCGCCAGCAGGGCTGGTGGCACGCCTTCGGCGACATCCCGTACAGCGTCTACATCGGCCTGGAGACCGACGCGGAGAGCCTGCGGATGTACGAGCCGCAGATCATCCCCGGACTGCTCCAGACGCACGCGTACGCGGAGGCGGTCATCACCGGCGCGCTGCCGGAGTCGACGCCCGCGGACATCGACAAGCGGGTCACGGTCCGCACCCGCCGCCAGGAGCGCATCCGGGACGAGGAGCGTCCGCTGCGCCTGTGGGCGGTCATCGACGAGGGTGCGCTGCACCGGATCGTCGGCAGCAGGCAGCTGATGGTGGAGCAGCTGGAGCACCTCATCGAGCAGTCGCACCTGCCGCACGTCACCGTGCAGGTGATCCCGTTCGAGATGGGCGCGCACCCCGGGATCAGCGGGCAGTACTCGATCCTGGAGTTCCCGGACACGTCCGACTCCAGCGTCGTCTACATCGAGGGCGTGACGAGCGACCTGTATCTGGAGAAGGCACAGGACGTCGGCAAGTACAGCGTCATGTACGAGCACCTCAGGGCGCAGGCGCTGAACGTCGAGCAGACCCGTGACTTCATCTCGGAGATGGTGAAGAAGCACGCCAGGGGCTGAGCCGAAAACCGTCGCCGCGCGGGTCCGAAAAACAGCGGGGCGGGTACGGTACAGGGCGTACTCGCTCCCACGGAAGCCCAGTTGGAATATGCCACTCGGACGTGTGAACGCCGGTCCCGTCGGACGGGACCGGCGAGTAGCGTCGATCACGCCGGCAAGAACGTTGGCGCGACACATCCACTGGCAGAACCGGAGCTGAGCAGCATGGCGATTATTCAGGGTGGCACCGACACCTGGACGAAGTCCTCGTACTCCGGAGGGAACGGGGCCTGCGTCGAAGTGAAGTCCCCCCTCGTGACCGCGATCGCGGTGCGCGACTCCAAGGCCCCCGAGGGTCCCTCCCTCTCTTTCGGACCGGGATCGTGGAACGCCTTCGTCGGCAAGGTGAGCAACGGGGCCCTCTGAGCCCCGTCGCTCGAGCCGTCAGCCAAGCGTCACCCGTAGTACGGGCAACACCCGTACTACACGCAGTACACGTAACTCCCGTAGTACACGCACCACACGCAGTACGAAAGAGCCCTCTCGACCGGTCCGCCGTCCTGGCCGAGGGGGCTCGGCCCTGCCCGGACCGGTCAGCGCAACTGGTCCACGTACAGATCCGTCCCCGGCACCGTCGGGATGAAGGGTGCCACCAGTTCCACGCGGCCGCCGGCGCCCTCCCCCAGTGACTCCAGGTCCCCGAAGTGCTCCGTCCAGCACTCCCTCGGGTCCCGTTCCAGGAACCACAGCAGGGTCAGCCGGGTGTCGACGCCCTCGACCTGCTTCACGTAGGTCATGCGGTCGCCGGGCAGCGGGGTGGGGCGGAAGACGGTGACCATCGCCGCCGGTGAGCCGGCGAGCCGGCGGGGCAGTTCCCCGGTCCGCAGGCGTTCGAGGAGGGCCGCGCGCTCCTCCGGGCCCTCCGTGTCGACGACCTGGAGGATCAGCCCCGCATAGGGGTGGTCGAGGGCGTGGAAGTCGCGCGGGCCGGCCGCGCCGTCGCGGTAGACGGTCACCTCGTGGTCCTGGAACGCGGTGAAGACATGGGTCCGTTCCTGGTGGACGCGGGCGTCGCGGTTGAGCCGCTTGTTGATGCCGACGGTCCACTTCATGTGGTCGTCGTAGCGGCCCTCGGTGATCCAGTACGTGGAGAGGTAGCAGCCCGCGGTGACGGGCCGGGCGACGGCGGACTTCTCCGGGCCGCGCAGTTCCTGGAGTTCGCGGGTGGCGACCCAGCGGCGGCCCGCGTACATCCAGGGCATGGCCATGGCGCCGGCGTAGTAGTGGTCGTCTTCGTACCAGCGGTTGTACGCGTACTCGTGGCCCGGATGCGGCTCGACCATGGTGATCAGCGCGTGGCCGGGCCGCACCCCGTACGGGCCGACGGACGCCAGCTCCGCGTACGTCTCGCTGCGGGTCTCCTCGCTCATCCTCGTTCCCCTTCCCTTGTCGGCGACTCGGCCTTCCCTTGTCGGCGACTCGGCCCTACTCTGACGGACCGTCAGATCGATGAACAGGCCCAGGGAGGACCCGGATGCTGCTCCAGGGGAAGACGGTCGTCGTGTCGGGCGTCGGCGCGGGGCTCGGCCATCGCATCGCCGAGACGGTCGTACGGGACGGGGGCAACGCGGTCCTCGGCGCCCGCACCGAGGCCAATCTCGCCAAGTCCGCCGCCGAGATCGACCCGGAGGGCGGCCGCACGGCCTACCGGGCCACCGACATCACCGACGAGGCGCAGTGCGAGGCCCTCGCCGCCCTCGCGACCGAGCGTTTCGGGGGGATCGACGCGGTGGTCCACGTCGCCGCCTGGGACTCCTACTTCGGCGGCCTCGAGGACGCCGACTTCGCTACCTGGCAGGGCGTCCTGGACGTCAACCTGCTCGGGACCCTGCGGATGACCCGGGCCTGCCTGCCGGCGCTCAAGGCGCGCGGGGGCGCGGTGGTCCTGATCGGCACGCAGTCGGCGGTCGCGGCGCCCACACAGGTGCGGCAGGCGGCGTACGCGGCCTCGAAGGGGGCGCTGACCTCGGCGATGTACTCGCTCGCGCACGAGCTCGGGCCGCACCGCATCCGGGTCAACACCGTGCTGCCCGGCTGGATGTGGGGCCCGCCGGTGCAGGCCTTCGTCCAGTTCACCGCGCACACCGAGAAGGTCCCGGAGGCGGAGGTGCTCGCCCGGCTCACCGAGCGGATGGCGCTGCCGGAGCTCGCGACGGACGGGGACGTGGCGGAGGCCGCGGCGTTCCTCGCCTCGGACCGGGCGCGGGCGATCACGGGTCAGTCCCTCCTGGTGAACGCCGGGGAGCTGATGCGCTGATACCCGCAGGAACCTTCTGATTCCCCGCCGATTCCCCGCGGGAAGAGTTCATGGACATGAACAAGGGTCAGCAAACAGAACGATTTTACTGTCCCTTGACCCTCCATTGCATTGTCCCTGCCTTGTAACTCGCCACACCATGAACGGCGTTCACAAGGCGGACCAGAACCCCTGGAGGGGGCTCCATGAACAGTCTCGACTGGGTCGTGCTCATCGGCTATTTCGGCGTGATGGTCGCGATCGGTGTCTGGTCCCACAAGCGGGTGGACACCGTCTCCGACTTCTTCACGGCCGGCGGCCGCATGCCCTGGTGGCTCTCCGGCATCTCCCACCACATGTCGGGCTACAGCGCGGTGATGTTCACCGGGTACGCGGGCATCGCCTTCACCTACGGCGTCACGTCCTACGTCACCTGGTCCTTCCCCATCGCGATCGGCATCGCCATCGGCGCCAGCCTCTTCGCGCCCCGGCTCAACCGGCTGCGCTCCCGCCTCAAGGTGGCCTCCCCGCTCGAATACCTCAAGGACCGCTACAACCTCCCCACCCAGCAGGCCCTCGCCTGGTCCGGCGTCCTGCTGAAGATCGTGGACGTCGGCGCCAAGTGGGCCGCCATCGCCACCCTGCTCTCCGTCTTCACCGGCATCTCCCTCAACCAGGGCATCCTCATCACCGGTGTCGTCACCGGCATCTACTGCACCGTCGGCGGACTCTGGGCCGACGCCCTCACCGAACTCGGCCAGTTCGTCATCCAGCTCCTCGCCGGCGTCGCCATGCTCGTCGCCGTCCTCGGCAAGCTCGGCGGCTTCAGCGCGCTGTGGACCGTGTGGGACCGGCCCGAGCTCCAGGGCCACACCGCGCCGACGGCCGGCCCGTACACGCTGACCTTCCTCCTCGCGTACCTCTTCATCAAGACCTTCGAGTACAGCGGCGGCATGTGGAACCAGGCCCAGCGCTACATGGCCACCCCCAACGCCCGCGAGGCCACCCGCTCCGGCCGGCTCTCCGCGGTGCTCTGGTTCGTCTGGCCGCTGGTCCTCTTCTTCCCCATGTGGGTCGCGCCGCTGCTCGTCGACCCGAAGAAGCCCGACGCCTCCGACTCGTACGCCCTGATGACCGAGCAGCTGCTGCCGCACGGTCTCCTCGGCCTCGTCGTCGTCGGCTTCTTCTCGCACACCATGGCCATGTGCTCCTCCGACGCCAACGCCATCGCCGCCGTCTTCACCCGTGACATCGCCCCCGCCGTCAGCAAGGCCGCCCGGGGCTGGAGCCAGAAGGCCGGGCTGCTCGCCGCGCGCTGGTCGACGATCGCCTTCCTCGCCCTGTCGATGGCCATCGCCACCCAGGTCAACTCCCCCACCTTCAAGGACATCATCACCGTCGTCATCAAGTGGGTCGCCGGACTCATGGGGCCGATCGCGATCCCCTTCATGCTCGGCCTGCTCCGCACCTTCCGGAAGTCCGGCCCGACCGCGGCGCTCGTCTCCTGGGCCGCCGGACTCTTCGTCTTCTGGCTCACCAACTACGGCCTCGACGGCATCGAGCTCCAGATCCAGATCGTCTCGCCGCTCGCCACGTCCCTCGTCCTGTACGTGCTCATCGGCTTCATCAGGCCCGAGGACACCCCGGAGCGGGACGCGCTCCTGGCCCGGATCGGCACGGACCCGGACGACGACGGGGACGGGGACGGGGAGAACGGCGCCACGATCCCCGCACAGGGCGGCGAGCGCGCGGACCAGGCCCTCGGATGACCCGCGCCGATCAGCCCCTCGGGTAGCGCGCCAGCCAGCCCGGCGACGACTCCGTCGGGCTGTGCAGGGCGGCTCCCTGGGTCATCTCCATCGAGAAGTCGTCCGCGAGCTCCAGGACCGTCGCACGGCCCTCCAGTTCGGCCAGCCAGGCCGGCGGGAGGGCCGTCTCGCCGTGCAGGGCGCCGAGCAGCGCGCCCGTGAGCGCCCCGGTCACCGCCGACGGCCCGTCGTGGTTCACCGCGAGCCGCAGCCCGTGCCGTACGTCCTCGCCGACCAGGGCGCAGTACACGGCCGCCGCCAGCTGCCCCTCCGCCCGGTCCTCGGTCGCCCCGAGGGCGGCCACCCGCTCCGGATCCGGAACCCCTTCCCGTACGGCTCCGAGGGCGCGGCCCAGCGCCTCGGTGACCGGCTCGTGGCCGGGGCGCGCCGCCACCTGCCCGAGGGCCCGGTCGACGGCCGCCTCCACGGAGCCGCCGCGCGCGAGACCGTGGACGACGACCGCGAAGGCGCCGGCGGCGAGGCCCGCGGCCGGGGCGCCGTGGGTCTGGGCGGCGCACTCCACGGCGAGCTGGCACACGAGCTGCGGCTCCCAGCCGACGAGCAGCCCGAAGGGCGCGGAGCGGACGAGCGCGCCGGAGTCGGCGGCCTCCGGGTTCTTGGGCTTGTCGAGGGTGCCGAGGATCTCGTCGCCGAGGCCGGTGAGGCAGGCGCGGGGCGGGTTGCGGCGGGTGTAGAGCCATTCCTCGCGGGCCAGCCAGCCGTTGTCCTTGCGGCGCTCGTCGGGGCCCCAGTCGCGCTGGGTGGCCGCCCAGCGCAGATGCGCCCGGTGGACGTCGGTGGGCGGGTGCCAGGCGCCGGTGTCGCGGCGTACCTGGGCGCGGATCAGGCCGTCGACGGTGAAGAGCCCCATCTGGGTGGCGGCGGTGACGGCGCCGCGGCGGCCGAACGCGGGCGCGGGCTCGCCGAGTCCGTCAGGTCCGTGGGCGTCCCTGATCTCGGCGAGGGTGAGCCCGTCGGCGCCCGCGCCGAGCGCGTCGCCGAGGGCTCCGCCGAGCAGACAGCCCCGTACGCGGGCGCGGAAGTCCTGCTGTTCGGCGCGGCCCCACACGGCCGCGGCTGTCGTGGCCACGACGTGCCCTCCCCCCGTAGACCGGTCTGCGCAGCACTGTAATAGACCGGGTACGTCCGTTCGGGGGCCGGAACGTTATGTGATCCGAAGCCCTTCAGTCCACTTTTGACCGCAGTTCACCCAAGGTTTGGGCATGACTTGAACGATCCGCGTCATGAACCCCCTGACACGAGTCACGTCCCTCTCCACCGCGGCCCTTGCGGCCGCCCTGCTCACCGGCCTCGTCGCCCCGCCCGCCTCCGCGCACTCCCACGGCCACCGGCACCAGGACGAGCGGCGCGTCCCCTTCACCGCCGCGACCGTCACCGAGAACGCCGGCGGCACCTACACCGTCGCGTGGAACGCCCCCGGCACCCACGGGGTCACGATCCGCACCGGCGGCCGCACCGTCGCCCGCGGCGGCGCCACGGGCTCCGTCACCGTCTCCGGCCTCGCCGCCACCGACCGCCGCTGGTTCGACCTGGTCCCCGACCGGGGGACCCCGCTGCACCTCGCCGACCGGCTGATCCGCCTCCAGGGCACGGTCAACTTCCGTGACGCGGGCGGCTACCGCACCACCGACGGCCACTGGGTGAGGATGGGCGAGGTCTACCGCTCCGACTCCCTGGAGAAGCTCACCGACGCCGACCTCGCCAAGCTGAAGCGCCTCGGCGTCCGCACGGTCTTCGACCTGCGCATGGAGTCCGAGCGGACCACCGCGCCCGACCGCGTCCCCGCCGGGGCCACGCACGTCGTCGCCGACGTCCTCGCCGGCACCGGCACCTTCACGTCGATGCCGAAGAGCCCCGCCGAGGCCGAGGCGATGATGGTCGAGGGCAACCGCTTCATGGTGAGCGGCGACACCGCCCGCACCGCCTACACCACCGTCTTCGACGGCATAGGCACCGACCGCAGGCGCGGCGTCCTCTTCCACTGCACGGCCGGCAAGGACCGCACCGGCTGGTCGAACGCCGCCCTGCTCACCGCCCTCGGGGTCCCCGAGGAGACGGTCATGGCCGACTACCTGGCCAGCAACTCCTACCGGGCCGCCGCCAACGAGGCGATCCTCTCCCACCTCCCGGCCCCGCAGGCCGCCGTCTACAAGCCGCTCCTCGACGTCCGCCCCGCGTACCTCAACGCGAGCTTCGACGAGGTCGAGGAGGAGTACGGCTCCTTCCGCGGCTACCTGCGGAAGGGCCTCGGCATCGACGACCGGGAGCTCAAGGAGCTGAAGAAGGACCTGCTGGTCGGCTGACCCCCGATCCCGCTACTCCTGCGGAAGGACCGGCAGCAGGTCCGGGAGGTGTCCGTCCGACGCCCTTGCCGTGCGCTGTCGTTCTTCGGGTACTTCGCCGTAGAGGGTCGTCCGGGGCTTCGCCGGGCGGCCTGCCGCGTGGGCGATGGCTTCGAGGTCGTGGAT